>NZ_JAAGPC010000450.1:0-532 GCF_017104595.1 Burkholderia sp. Tr-20390
TCCACCGGCGTGCGCATCGCACCGCATCCCGAGCAGGGCGCGTACCTGATCTATACGTCGGGCTCGACCGGCACGCCGAAGGGCGTCGTCGTGTCGCACGGCGCGCTGGCCGACTACGTGCAGGGGATGCTCGACGAACTCGCGTTCGCCCCGGACGCGTCGTTCGCGATGGTGTCGACCGTCGCGGCCGACCTCGGCCACACGACGCTGTTCGGTGCGCTGTGCGCGGGCCGCACGCTGCACCTGCTGCCGGCCGCCTGCGCGTTCGATCCCGACCTGTTCGCCGAAGAAATGCGCCGTCGCGACGTCGGCGTGCTGAAGATCGTGCCGAGCCACCTGCAGGCGCTGCTGGATGCACGTGTGCCGGCCGACGTGCTGCCGCGCCACGCGCTCGTGACCGGCGGCGAAACGCTCACGTGGGCGCTCGTCGCGCGCCTGGCCGCGCTGGCGCCCGCCTGCCGCGTGATCAACCACTACGGGCCGACCGAAGCGACCGTCGGCGCGATCGCCTGCGACACGGCGTCGATCGCCG
>NZ_JAAGPC010000451.1:0-773 GCF_017104595.1 Burkholderia sp. Tr-20390
CGCGGCCTGCGCGCCCGCGACGTCGTCGAGCGAATTGCGGTACAGCGCGGTCGCGTATCGCATCTCGGGCGTCGCGCTCTGCGCCAGCCCGTCGTCCATCACCGTGCGGCCGAGCTGCGGCCGCCCCATGTCGCGATAGATGCGCGCGAGTGCGAAGCGCGTCCACGGCGCGTCGGGCGCCGCGCGCACAGCCGCCCCGTAGCGCTGCGCCGCGGGCCCGCGTTCGCCCTTGTCCGCCGGCGCGCGGGCCCGGTCCGCGAGCAGTTCGGCACGCAGGCCGTCGAGCGCGCGTCGATCGTCGCGGCCCGTCACGCGGCCTTGCAGCGCATCGAGCAGCGGGCCGATCTGGTCCGCGCGGCCGGTGTTCTCGTACAGCGTGGCCGTGCCGCGCACGGCCGCGAGGTCCGGCGAACGTGCGGCGAGCAACTCGCGCAGCAACGGCTCCGCGCGCGTCCAGTCGCGCTGCGCGAGCAACGCGTCGGCAAGCTGCAGCTTCGCGTCCGGGCTGTCCGGCTGCATCGCGAGTGCCGCCCGTGCGGCACGCTCCTCGTCCTGCGGACGGCCTGCCGCGGCCGCCGCGCGGCCTTGCGCGAGCAGCCCCCAGAACTGCGCGGTGCGTGCGAGGCCCTGCCATTTGCCGCGCTGGTCGGTCGACAGCGTCGCGGCACGCGCGAACAACGTGCGCGCTTAGATCGGAAGAGCGTCGGGGAGGGAAAGAGTGTATGGGAGTGTGTAGCGCTGTGGTGGGGAGCTGTCGTGAAGTAGAAAGCATA
>NZ_JAAGPC010000452.1:0-770 GCF_017104595.1 Burkholderia sp. Tr-20390
TCGAAACCGAAGTGTTGGTGTGCGAACCATTCGCCGGTGCGGCCGAAGCCGCCGATCACTTCGTCGGCCACCAGCAGGATGTCGTACTTGCGGCAGATCCGCTGGATTTCCGGCCAGTACGTCGACGGCGGGAAGATCACGCCGCCCGCGCCCTGGAACGGCTCGCCGATGAACGCGGCGACGTTCTCCGCGCCGAGTTCGAGGATCTTCGCTTCGAGCTGCTGCGCGCGCGCCAGGCCGAACGCTTCCGGCGTTTCGCCGGCCGCCGCTTCACCGAAGAAATACGGCTGGTCGATGTGCACGATGTGCTCGACCTTCGACGGCATCTGCTCGTGCATGTAGCCCATCCCGCCAAGCGTGCCGCCGGCGATCGTCGAGCCGTGATAGCCGTTCTTGCGCGAGATCACGTATTTCTTCTGCGGCTGGCCCTGCACGCGCCAGTACTGGTGCACGAGGCGCAGCACGGTGTCGTTGCCTTCCGAGCCGCTGTTGCAATAGAAGAAGTGGTTGAAGCCGGCCGGCGTGACTTCCGCGAGCATCGCGGAGAGTTCGATCACCGGCGGGTGCGTGGTCTTGAAGAACGTGTTGTAGAACGGCAGCTCCTGGATCTGGCGATACGCGGCGTCGGCGAGTTCCTTGCGGCCGTAGCCGACGTTCACGCACCAGAGGCCGGCCATCCCGTCGATCACCTTGTTGCCGTCCGAGTCCCACAGGTAGACGCCGTCGGCCTTCACGATCACGCGGCTGCCTGCACGGTTCAGCGCGCCCAT
>NZ_JAAGPC010000453.1:0-770 GCF_017104595.1 Burkholderia sp. Tr-20390
TACGGATCAAAGCTTGTTTGCCAGCTCCCCGTAGCTTTTCGCAGGCTACCGCGTCCTTCATCGCCTGTGATCGCCAAGGCATCCACCACATGCACTTGTTCGCTTGACCCTATAACGAGTCTGTCTCGTTACAGGTTGAGTTCTCGCGTTGTGCCGTATTCCAAATTGAGTCAAACATTAAGTTCGAATCATCTTGAGATACATCGATACAATCACAACCCGGATAGTTTTCACGTCCATCTCAAGACGCTTCCGCTATCCAAATTACTTGCTTCTTCCAGATTGTTAAAGAACGACAGCCGATATGGTGTTACTCATATCACTCTGACTGGCTCAATCGCCAATGACAAAGACTCGAACAACGCTTCGTTCGAACCCTTGTCATTGAAGATTGGTGGAGGCAGACGGGATCGAACCGACGACCCCCTGCTTGCAAAGCAGGTGCTCTCCCAGCTGAGCTATGCCCCCATGAGTACAGATAACCTCAGGTACCTACCGCCAGACAAGACAATGGTGGGTCTGGTTGGATTCGAACCAACGACCCCCGCCTTATCAAGACGGTGCTCTAACCGACTGAGCTACAGACCCCTGAGTCTGTCTTTAAATTTACAGCCGATAAGCGTGAGCGCTCAACTTGGCGAGAAGCTCTGGAAAGGAGGTGATCCAGCCGCACCTTCCGATACGGCTACCTTGTTACGACTTCACCCCAGTCATGAATCCTACCGTGGTGACCGTCCTCCTTGCGGTTAGACTAGCCACTTCTGGTAAAA
>NZ_JAAGPC010000454.1:0-769 GCF_017104595.1 Burkholderia sp. Tr-20390
CTGCCGCCGCCGGCCGGCGTCGATGCCGACGCGTGGCGGCGCTGCGTGCAGCCGCAGGTCAGCGTCGATTTCGTCTCGGCGGCCGCCGCGCGCCCTTCCGCGTGGTTCTCCGCCGCGCCCGAGGCGGTGGGCGCGGACCGCGCGGCGACCGACCAACGTTCGCACCTGCTGAACCTCGTCTGCGTCGCGGGCGACGGCGAACTCGCATTCGAGTGCCGTTACAGCGACACCGTGCACACGCGCGCCACCGCCGAACGGTTGCTGAGCCGGTGGCGCGAGCACATGGAGGCCGCGCTCGCGCTCGTCGCCGACGCCGCCGTTCCCGTAGTCGAACACGATCATTCCTGACATGACCCAGATCTACCTGAAACCGAACGTCGTCTTCGAACCGCTGGTCAATCAGTGGTATGCGTGGACGTTCCTGCTGCAGCCGGCGACCTGCGCGCTGGTGATGAAGCAGGTGCACCTGCGCATCATGGAATCCTTCATCCGCGCGCCCGAACTGCACCGGCGTTCCGCCGCGAAAATGGCCGGCGGGCCGTTCCTCAACGGCGGCCGGGAGCTCGTGCCGGCGGTCGACGCGCTGATCCGCGACACCCGCACGCGCGCCGCGCCGCTGCTGGCGCTGGCGGACGCGCTGCGCGAGCTCGACGAGCTGCTCGCGCGGGAAGGGGGCGGCGACACGCTGTCGCCGCTGGATGCGCGGCTGCCCGGGCCGGTGTAGGGTGTCGTCGAGGCGGGTGACGCACTGACAGGCCACGGGTCGGAA
>NZ_JAAGPC010000455.1:0-240 GCF_017104595.1 Burkholderia sp. Tr-20390
TACCACGTCTCGCTCTACTCTACAGGAGTTGATAGTCAGGTGTACACATCTCTTCTGCAGACGATCGTTGGTAGTAAAGTACGTGTCTTCTAGAAATGACTTATGTCTATAATGTACACACTGAAACGCGCCGATGTTTTTGCATTGCAACAGCATCCGTCATTAAACGAACCACTCATTTTCTTATAACATTGCATCAGCACTTCGTGCATGTGCGCTATTTGTTTTTTTTTTTTTCAC
>NZ_JAAGPC010000456.1:0-270 GCF_017104595.1 Burkholderia sp. Tr-20390
ATGGCATGGGGTAGATTTCGGGGGTCGCCGTGTCATTAAATAAAAAAACAAAACTCATCCTACGCCGTTCAGGATCACTACACCCAGTATTACGTCGACCCTACCTCCACTGCTGCCTACCTCTCGACCGGTATTGCCATCGGCCGCATTGCCCGTACCGCCGCGCATCGCCTCATCATTGACTCGCCCATCCACTTCATCCCGCATTACCACGCATCGCTACCACACGCTCGCCCTCTCGATTCACACTCTACCATAACCACACCGCGA
>NZ_JAAGPC010000457.1:0-493 GCF_017104595.1 Burkholderia sp. Tr-20390
TCGCGTTGCGCAGGTGCGCCGCGAACGCGTCGACCGCGTCCACCGGGCCGGACACCACGCACTGCAGCGGCCCGTTGACCGCCGCGACGGCGAGCGTCGGCGGCAGCTGCGCGGCCAGTTCGTCCTCCGCGATCGATACCGACAGCATCGCGCCGGCCGGCTGCGCCTGCATCGCCGCCGCGCGCGCCGCCACGAGGCCGACCGCGTCGTCGAGCGAGAACACGCCCGCGCAGCACGCGGCGACCAGTTCGCCGAGGCTGTGGCCGATCAGGTAGTCCGGCGTCACCCCCAGCGCCGCCCACGCCTGATACAGCGCGTACTCGTACGCGAACAGCAGCGGCTGGACCAGCGCCGTGTCGGTGGTGCTCGCGTCGCCCAGCAGGTACGGTTCGAGCGCCAGCCCGGCCGCCCCCGCGAACCGCCCGCACACGTCGTCGAGCGCGGCGCGGAACACCGGGTGCTCGCGATGCAGGTCGCGCGCCATCCCGGCGGC
>NZ_JAAGPC010000458.1:0-730 GCF_017104595.1 Burkholderia sp. Tr-20390
ATCACGCTGCCGCTGTCGAAGAACGGGATCATCGCCGGCAGCCTGCTGGTGTTCATCCCGGCGGTGGGCGAGTACGTGATTCCGGAGCTGCTCGGCGGCGCCGACACGCTGATGATCGGCCGCGTGATGTGGGATGAATTCTTCAACAACATGGACTGGCCGATGGCGTCCGCGGTGACGGTCGCGATGGTGCTGCTGTTGCTGGTGCCGATGGCGCTGTTCCAGTACTACCAGGTCAAGGAACTGGAGGACGCGAAATGATCAAGCCGAGCAAACCGCTGTCGACGGGCGTTCTCGCCTTCGGTTTCCTGTTCCTGTACATCCCGATCATCAGTCTCGTCGTGTACTCGTTCAACGAGTCGAAGCTGGTGACGGTGTGGTCGGGCTTCTCGCTGAAGTGGTACTCGGCGCTGCTGGACGACGACGAGCTGCTGAGCGCCGCGTGGCTGTCGCTGAAGATCGGTCTCTTGACGGCGACCGCGTCGGTCGTGATCGGCACGTGGGCGGGCTTCGTGCTCGCGCGCTTCGGCCGCTTCAAGGGCTTCACGCTGTACACGGGGATGATCAACGCGCCGCTGGTGATTCCGGAAGTGATCCAGGGCATCTCGCTGCTGTTGCTGTTCGTTGCGCTGGAGCAGATGTTCGGCTGGCCGAAGGGGCGCGGGATGGTGACGATCTGGATCGGTCACGTGATGCTGTGCGTGTCGTACGTGGCGATCATCGTGCAGTC
>NZ_JAAGPC010000459.1:0-698 GCF_017104595.1 Burkholderia sp. Tr-20390
AACAGCACCGTCTGCGCGACGTCCTGAACGGTCGTGAACACGCCGTCGACCGTATTGCCGAGCATCACCTTCTTCACCACTTCCTCTTCGCTGATCCCGAGCTCCTTCGCCTGCTCCGGAATCTGCTTGTCGACCAGCGGCGTGCGCACGAAGCCCGGACACACGACGTGCGAGCGCACGTTGTGCTTCGCGCCTTCCTTCGCCAGCACGCGGGCCAGGCCGAGCAGGCCGTGCTTGGCCGTCACGTACGCCGACTTCAGCGGCGACGCTTCGTGCGAGTGCACCGAACCCATGTAGATCACGACACCGCCGCGATCGTCCTTGTACATGTGCTTCAGCGCGGCCTTGGTCGTGAGGAACGCGCCGTCGACGTGGATCGCCTGCATCTTCTTCCAGTCGGCGAACGAATAGTTCTCGATCGGGTTGACGATCTGGATGCCCGCGTTCGACACGAGGATGTCGACCGAGCCGAACGTTTCGGCCACCTTGTCGATACCGCTGTTCACGGCTTCCTCGTTCGTCACATCCATCGCGACGCCGATCGCCTTGCCGCCTGCCTTGACGATCTCGTCGGCGACCGCGTTCGCGCCGTCCTGGTTCAGGTCGGCGATCGCGACGGCCGCGCCCGCTTTCGCGAGCTCGAGTGCGATTTCCTTGCCGATGCCGCTCGCGGCGCCCGTGACGACTGCGGTCTTGCC
>NZ_JAAGPC010000460.1:0-663 GCF_017104595.1 Burkholderia sp. Tr-20390
CGATCTCGCCCCAACTTGATGCCGCGCTCGACCAACGCTGGCCCGAGCAGATGATGCAGTTTCCGCGTCCCTAGTCGGGGCTGACGCAGCCGTACATCCCGTACTAGTGTCGTCACGATATCGGCCTGCGCGCAGCGACGTTCCTCACTTTGGAAGCGCTTGTAATACGCTTGGCGACTGATGCCCATGTATCGGCAGGCTCGCTCGACGCTCAGCTTTTTGATCCGCCTTTGCGCGACGACCTGCCCGAAGGCTTTTTTACGGTGATTCCGTAGTCCTTGCGCATCACGTCGAGTACCGCCTCGAACAGCGCGGCTTTCTCCTGCGCTTCTCGCAACTGCGTCTCCAACTCCTTGATGCGCTGCTCCGGCGTGAGCGGCTTTGCGTCTTGCTTTGACATGATGGAACCCGATCGCGCACGGCCGGATGGATCGGCCCAATCCTGCAAGCCGTGCTTACGTAACCATACCAGCACGGTCGAGCGCCCCTGGATTCCGTAGCGGCGCTGTGCCTCTTTGTACGTCAATTCGCCTTTTTCGACCTGCTCGACCACCGATAGCTTAAAAGCCAGGCTGTAGTCCCGCTGCGTCCGCTTGATCTCTTGCTCCACTTGGCACCTCTTCGTTTCAGCGAAAAAGTGTCAACCTATTTCAGGACGGGTCA
>NZ_JAAGPC010000045.1:0-52816 GCF_017104595.1 Burkholderia sp. Tr-20390
GTACGACGGACGTGACGGGCTCGATCGAGCTGCCGAAGGACAAGGAAATGGTGATGCCGGGCGACAACGTGTCGATCACGGTGAAGCTGATCGCTCCGATCGCGATGGAAGAAGGTCTGCGCTTCGCTATCCGCGAAGGCGGCCGTACGGTCGGCGCCGGCGTCGTCGCCAAGATCATCGAGTAATATCGACGATCCGCGGATCCCGACGGGGTCCGCGATTCCGCGGTATGCAGTCCGTACCGTCGAAACCGGGTGTCCAGCTTGCGCTGGCACCCGGTTTTGTTTTTCCGTCACGCGAAAGCGCGGGGCGAGAAACTCGCACCATCGCTCCAGAATTTCGTGTAGAATCGCGGGCTTAGCAGTGGAAGTACCGTCCGGAACCTGATGTCTCGCTCCCCGCAGGCGTCATGTTTCACGTTCTTTTAGTGTCCGGCGATGCAACATCGCCTCGCTCTTTCCAAGGAATCGTCATGCAGCAACAGAAAATCCGCATTCGCCTGAAGGCATTCGACTATCGTCTGATCGATCAATCGGCTGCCGAGATCGTCGATACCGCGAAGCGGACTGGCGCAATCGTCCGTGGCCCGGTGCCGCTGCCGACGCGCATTCAGCGTTTTGACATCCTGCGTTCGCCGCACGTCAACAAGACGTCGCGCGATCAGCTCGAAATCCGTACCCACCAGCGCCTGATGGACATCGTCGATCCGACCGACAAGACGGTTGACGCGCTGATGAAGCTCGACCTGCCGGCTGGCGTCGACGTGGAAATCAAGCTGCAGTAAGGCTTCCAGCGCCGATCGGCATGCCGGGCGGCGCTAAGTCTTTGTATTGCTTGCGGAAATCGAGAAGTCGGGCTATACTGCTTGGCTTTTCGCGTATTCGCGTAAAAAAGTTGGGCCTTGCGTGCCCGGCATTTTGTAAATCAGCCCCGACCAATCGCAGTCGGGAATGGAGAAAATGATGAGCCTTGGACTCGTAGGTCGCAAGGTTGGCATGACCCGTATCTTCACGGCGGAAGGGGATTCGATTCCCGTCACCGTGCTGGACGTGTCGGACAACCGCGTGACGCAGATCAAGACTGTTGAAACCGACGGCTACACGGCCGTGCAGGTTGCATTCGGCTCCCGTCGTGCCTCGCGCGTGACGAAGCCGCTGGCAGGTCATCTCGCCAAAGCCGGTGTCGAAGCCGGTGAAATCCTCAAGGAATTCCGCATTGACGCGGCCAAGGCAGCTGAGCTGTCGAATGGCGCCGTGGTCGGTGCTGATCTTTTCGAAGTGGGCCAGAAGGTCGACGTGCAAGGCGTGTCGATCGGTAAGGGCTACGCCGGTACGATCAAGCGTTACAACTTCTCCTCCGGCCGTGCCACGCACGGTAACTCGCGCTCGCACAACGTGCCGGGCTCGATCGGTATGGCGCAGGATCCGGGTCGTGTTTTCCCGGGTAAACGCATGACGGGTCACATGGGTGACGTGACGGTGACGGTGCAGAACCTCGAAATCGCCCGTATCGACGCAGAGCGCAAGCTGCTGCTCGTGAAGGGTGCGATTCCGGGCGCGAAGGGCGGCAAGGTCTTCGTGACGCCGGCCGTCAAGACCAAGGGGGCGAAATAATGGAACTCAAGCTCCTGAACGAAAATGGTCAGGAAGGTGCAGTGGTCAACGCATCGGACGTCGTGTTCGGTCGTGACTACAACGAAGCGCTGATCCACCAGGTCGTCGTCGCGTACCAGGCGAATGCTCGCCAGGGTAACCGCGCACAGAAGGACCGTGAGCAAGTCAAGCACACGACGAAGAAGCCGTGGCGCCAGAAGGGTACGGGCCGCGCTCGTGCCGGTATGTCGTCGAGCCCGTTGTGGCGTGGCGGTGGTCGTATCTTCCCGAATTCGCCGGAAGAAAACTTCTCGCACAAGGTCAACAAGAAGATGCATCGCGCAGGTCTCTGCTCGATCTTCTCGCAGCTGGCCCGTGAAGGCCGTCTGTCGGTCGTCGAGGACATCATCCTCGAAGCGCCGAAGACCAAGCTGCTGGCCGAAAAATTCAAGACCATGGGTCTCGACTCCGTGCTGATCATTACGGATACGGTCGACGAGAACCTGTACCTGGCTTCGCGCAACCTGCCGCACGTGGCGATTGTCGAGCCGCGCTACGCTGACCCGCTGTCGCTGATCTACTTCAAGAAAGTGCTGGTCACGAAGGCTGCGGTCGCCCAGATCGAGGAGTTGCTGTCATGAGCGAGATTCGCAAGAACGATCATCGTTTGATGCAGGTCCTGCTCGCGCCGGTGATCTCGGAAAAGGCGACGCTGGTTGCCGACAAGAACGAGCAAGTCGTGTTCGAAGTCGCACCGGATGCCACGAAGCAGGAAGTGAAGGCGGCTGTCGAGCTGCTGTTCAAGGTTGAAGTTGATTCCGTCAACGTGCTGGTTCAGAAGGGCAAGCAGAAGCGCTTTGGCCGTTCGATGGGCCGCCGCAAGGACGTGAAGAAGGCGTACGTTTGCCTGAAGCCCGGCCAGGAAATCAACTTTGAAGCGGAGGCCAAGTAATCATGGCAATCGTTAAAGTTAAGCCGACATCGCCGGGTCGCCGCGCGATGGTCAAGGTGGTCAACAAGAACCTGCACCAGGGCAAGCCGTTCGCGGCACTGCTCGACTCGCAGAGCTCGACCGCCGGCCGTAACAACAACGGTCGTATCACCACGCGTCACAAGGGTGGTGGTCACAAGCAGCACTACCGTATCGTCGATTTCCGTCGCACGAAGGATGGCATTCCGGCAAAGGTCGAGCGTCTCGAGTACGACCCGAACCGTAGCGCGAACATCGCGCTGGTGCTCTACGCAGACGGCGAACGTCGCTACATCATCGCCCCGAAGGGCCTGACCGTCGGCCAACAGCTGATGTCGGGTTCGGAAGCGCCGATCCGTGCAGGCAACACGCTGCCGATCCGCAACATTCCGGTCGGTACGACGATCCACTGCATCGAGATGCTGCCGGGCAAGGGCGCGCAAATGGCGCGTTCGGCTGGTACGTCGGCCATGCTGCTCGCCCGTGAAGGCGTCTACGCGCAGGTTCGTCTGCGTTCGGGCGAAATCCGCCGCGTGCACATCGAGTGCCGTGCAACGATCGGTGAAGTCGGCAACGAAGAGCATAGCCTGCGCCAGATCGGCAAGGCTGGCGCGAACCGCTGGCGCGGTATCCGCCCGACGGTGCGTGGCGTTGCGATGAACCCGGTTGATCACCCGCACGGTGGTGGTGAGGGCAAGACGGCTGCAGGTCGCGATCCGGTTAGCCCGTGGGGTACGCCGGCTAAGGGTTATCGCACCCGTAGCAACAAGCGCACGACGACGATGATCGTCCAGCGCCGTCACAAGCGTTAAGGAGTAGGCAATGGCACGTTCTGTTAAAAAAGGTCCGTTCTGCGACGCCCATTTGCTGAAGAAAGTTGAGGCGGCTGCAGCTTCGCGCGACAAAAAGCCGATCAAGACCTGGTCGCGTCGCTCGACGATTCTGCCGGATTTCATCGGCCTGACGATCGCTGTTCACAACGGCCGTCAACACGTTCCGGTGTACATCTCGGAAAACATGGTCGGCCACAAGCTTGGCGAGTTCGCACTGACCCGTACGTTCAAGGGTCACGCAGCCGACAAGAAGGCCAAGAAATAAGGGGCAATCAAGATGGAAGTGAAAGCAATTCATCGCGGTGCCCGCATCTCGGCGCAGAAAACGCGCCTTGTGGCTGACCAGATCCGCGGTTTGCCGGTCGACAAGGCGCTGAACGTTCTGACGTTCTCGCCGAAGAAGGCGGCTGGCATCGTGAAGAAGGTTGTGCTGTCGGCAATCGCGAATGCGGAGCACAACGAAGGCGCTGATATCGACGAGCTCAAGATCAAGAGCATCTACGTCGACAAGGCTGCATCGCTCAAGCGTTTCACCGCGCGCGCCAAGGGCCGCGGTAACCGCATCGAGAAGCAATCCTGTCACATCACTGTGACGGTCGGGAATTAAGGAGCCATACGATGGGACAGAAAATTCATCCGACTGGCTTCCGCCTGGCTGTCAGCCGCAATTGGGCTTCGCGTTGGTACGCGAACAACAACAATTTCGCGGCGATGCTGCAGGAAGACATCGGTGTTCGTGAATACCTGAAGAAGAAGCTGAAGAACGCTTCGGTCGGTCGGGTCGTCATCGAGCGTCCGGCGAAGAACGCGCGCATCACGATTTACAGCTCGCGTCCGGGTGTGGTCATCGGCAAGAAGGGCGAGGATATCGAGCAGCTGAAGACGGAACTGCAACGCCGCATGGGCGTTCCGGTTCACGTCAACATCGAAGAAATCCGCAAGCCGGAAACCGATGCTCAGCTGATCGCTGACTCGATCACGCAACAGCTCGAGCGCCGGATCATGTTCCGTCGCGCGATGAAGCGTGCGATGCAGAACGCGATGCGTCTGGGTGCCCAAGGCATCAAGATCATGAGCGCTGGCCGTCTGAACGGTATCGAAATCGCTCGTACGGAGTGGTATCGCGAAGGTCGCGTGCCCCTTCACACGCTGCGTGCTGATATCGACTACGCGACCTCGGAAGCGAAGACGACCTACGGGATCATCGGCGTCAAGGTGTGGGTTTACAAGGGCGACACGCTCGGCCGCAACGACGCACCGGTGGTGGAAGAAGTAGCCGAAGACAAGCGTCCGCGTCGCAATGCGCGTCCGGGCGACCGTCGTCCGCGCCGTGACGGCGAAGGCGGCGCTCCGGGTGCTCGTCGTGGCGCACCGCGCCGCGGCGCCGGCAAGCCCGAAGACGGCAAGACTGGAGAATAACGATGCTGCAACCGAAACGCAGAAAGTATCGTAAAGAGCAGAAGGGTCGTAACACCGGCAAGGCGACGCGCGGCAACGCAGTGTCGTTCGGTGAATTCGGCCTGAAGGCTATCGGTCGCGGTCGTCTGACCGCACGCCAGATTGAAGCGGCGCGTCGTGCAATGACGCGTCACATCAAGCGTGGCGGCCGCATCTGGATCCGGATCTTCCCGGACAAGCCGATTTCGCAGAAGCCGGCCGAAGTGCGTATGGGTAACGGTAAGGGTAACCCGGAGTACTACGTCGCCGAGATTCAGCCGGGCAAGATGCTCTATGAAATGGACGGCGTAACCGAAGAACTGGCACGCGAAGCGTTCCGTCTGGCTGCAGCCAAGCTGCCGCTGAAGACGGCGTTCATCGTGCGCCAGCTCGGCGCCTAAGGAGAAAATATGAAGGCTTCCGAACTTCTCCAGAAAGACCAGGCCGCGCTCAACAAGGAGCTGGCGGACCTGCTGAAGGCGCAATTCGGCCTGCGCATGCAACTCGCGACCCAGCAGCTCACGAACACGAGCCAGCTGAAGAAGGTTCGTCGCGACATCGCACGTGTGCGGACCGTCATGACTCAGAAGGCGAACCAGAAATGAACGATAGCGTGAAAACCTCGCTGAAGCGGACGCTGGTCGGTCGGGTCGTCAGCAACAAGATGGACAAGACCGTCACCGTGCTGATCGAGCACCGCGTCAAGCACCCGATCTACGGCAAGTATGTCGTGCGTTCGAAGAAGTACCACGCGCACGATGAAGCGAACACCTACAACGAAGGCGATCTCGTCGAAATCCAGGAAACTCGTCCTGTTTCGAAGACGAAGGCCTGGACGGTGTCGCGCCTCGTCGAAGCAGCTCGCGTCATCTAAGCGGGCAGCGCAGTAGGCAGTAACAGGCACTTCTCCGCGAAGTGCTTGAAATCGCAAAGTATTTGCTTGCGTGACCAGGATTATTTGTTATAATCCTGGTCTTCCCTCTTTATGGGAGCCCCGTCGCGGGCGAAGTTGGTGGGGGAAGCGGACTGGCGCCTGCCTGTCCGAAAGATTCACCGAATTGCGATGGCGGGTTTCGTTTGCCGTCGCTGCTGTTCCAACCCAAGCAGCCGATTGGCTGACGGGACCAAGACTGACCGAATGCATCATGGTGGTGCATCCGGATTAAGTTGGGAAAGACAAACCATGATCCAGACCGAATCTCGGCTCGAAGTAGCCGACAACACGGGTGCACGTGAAGTCCTGTGCATCAAGGTGCTCGGCGGCTCGAAGCGTCGTTATGCCGGCATTGGCGACATCATCAAGGTGAGCGTCAAAGAGGCAACGCCGCGCGGGCGCGTGAAGAAAGGCGAAATTTACAACGCCGTGGTGGTCCGCACCGCCAAGGGCGTGCGCCGTCAAGACGGCTCGCTGATCAAGTTCGACGGCAACGCCGCTGTGCTTTTGAATAACAAGCTCGAGCCGATCGGCACCCGTATTTTCGGGCCGGTCACGCGTGAGCTGCGTAGCGAACGATTCATGAAGATCGTTTCGCTGGCGCCGGAAGTGCTGTAAGGAGTCGCGATGAACAAGATTCGCAAAGGTGACGAAGTCATCGTCGTCACTGGCAAGGACAAGGGCAAGCGCGGCGTCGTGCTGGCTGTCGGTGCAGAGCATGTGACGGTTGAAGGTATCAACCTCGTCAAGAAGCATGTGAAGCCGAACCCGATGAAGGGTACGACGGGCGGCGTGGAAGCGAAGACGATGCCCCTGCATATTTCGAACGTCGCACTGGTCGACGCGAATGGCAAGGCGTCGCGTGTTGGCATCAAGGTCGAGGAAGGCAAGAAGGTTCGCTTCCTGAAGACGACCGGTGCTGTACTGAGCGCCTGACGCAGCGGAGTAAAAAATGGCTCGTTTTCAAGAGTTTTACAAAGAAAAGGTTGTGCCCGGCCTGATCGAGAAGTTCGGTTACAAGTCGGTCATGGAAGTGCCGCGCATCACCAAGATCACGCTGAACATGGGTCTTGGCGAAGCGATCGCTGACAAGAAGATTATCGAGAACGCCGTTGGCGACCTCACGAAGATCGCTGGTCAGAAGCCGGTCGTGACCAAGGCACGCAAGGCAATCGCAGGCTTCAAGATCCGCCAGGGCTACCCGATCGGCGCGATGGTGACGCTGCGTGGCCAAGCGATGTACGAATTCCTCGACCGTTTCGTGACGGTTGCCCTGCCCCGCGTGCGTGACTTCCGCGGCGTGTCGGGTCGTGCTTTCGATGGCCGTGGCAACTACAACATCGGTGTGAAAGAGCAGATCATTTTCCCCGAAATCGACTACGACAAGATCGACGCACTGCGTGGGCTGAACATCAGCATCACGACGACTGCGAAGACCGACGACGAAGCAAAGGCTCTGCTCGCCAGCTTCAAGTTCCCGTTCAGAAACTGAGGTTACCGTGGCTAAACTGGCACTGATCGAACGTGAAAAGAAGCGCGCCCGCCTGGTCGCGAAGTTCGCAGCAAAGCGCGATGCGCTGAAGGCGATCGTCGAAGACCAAAGCAAGTCGGAAGAAGAGCGCTACGAAGCACGCCTTGAGCTGCAGCAACTGCCCCGCAACGCAAACCCGACCCGCCAGCGTAACCGCTGCGCGATCACGGGCCGTCCGCGTGGCACGTTCCGTAAATTCGGCCTCGCGCGTAACAAGATTCGTGAAATCGCATTCCGTGGCGAGATTCCTGGCCTGACCAAGGCGAGCTGGTAATAGGAGAAACGTAAATGAGCATGAGTGATCCTATCGCCGATATGCTGACTCGCATCCGCAACGGGCAGATGGTCGAGAAGGTATCGGTGTCGATGCCCTCGTCGAAAGTCAAGGTTGCAATCGCGCAAGTCCTGAAAGACGAAGGCTATATCGACGATTTCGCCGTGAAGGCGGAAGGTGCGAAGTCCGAACTGAATATCGCGCTGAAGTACTACGCTGGCCGTCCGGTCATCGAACGCATCGAACGCGTGTCGAAGCCTGGCCTGCGCGTGTACCGCGGCCGTAACGACATCCCGCAGGTCATGAATGGCCTCGGTGTGGCAATCGTGTCGACGCCGAAGGGCGTGATGACCGACCGCAAGGCGCGCGCTACCGGCGTCGGCGGCGAAGTCATCTGCTACGTCGCTTAAAGCCGAGGAGAGAGAAACATGTCTCGAGTAGGTAAGAGCCCGATCGCGCTGCAAGGCGCGGAAGTCAAGCTGGCCGACGGTGCGATCACCGTCAAGGGCCCGCTGGGCACCATCACGCAAGCGATCAATCCGCTCGTGAACGTGGCGAACAACGACGGCACGCTGAACCTGTCGCCGGTGGACGAAAGCCGCGAAGCAAATGCACTGTCGGGCACGATGCGCGCGATTATCGCGAATGCCGTGCACGGCGTGACCAAGGGTTTCGAGCGCAAGCTGACGCTGGTTGGCGTCGGTTATCGTGCGCAAGCGCAAGGCGACAAGCTGAACCTGTCGCTGGGTTTCTCGCACCCGGTGGTGCACCAGATGCCGGAAGGCGTCAAGGCAGAAACCCCGACGCAAACCGAAATCGTGATCAAGGGGATCAACAAGCAACAAGTCGGTCAAGTGGCTGCGGAAGTCCGCGGTTACCGTCCGCCGGAACCCTACAAGGGCAAGGGCGTGCGCTATTCCGACGAGGTTGTGATCCTCAAAGAAACGAAGAAGAAGTAAGGGTGCGCAATCATGGATAAGACTCAATCTCGCCTGCGCCGCGCTCGCCAGACGCGTATCAAGATCGCTGAGCTGCAGGTCGCGCGTCTCGCCGTGCATCGCACGAACACGCACATCTACGCTCAAGTGTTCTCGCCGTGCGGCACCAAGGTGCTCGCCAGCGCGTCGACGCTCGAAGCAGAAGTGCGCGCAGAACTGGCCGACAAGTCGGGCAAGGGCGGCAACGTCAATGCCGCGACGCTGATCGGCAAGCGTATTGCCGAAAAGGCAAAGGCTGCCGGCATCGAATCCGTCGCCTTCGACCGCTCGGGCTTCCGCTACCACGGCCGCGTCAAGGCGCTGGCTGAGGCAGCTCGCGAAGCTGGGCTCAAGTTCTAAGGAAGGAATTCGTCATGGCAAAGATGCAAGCGAAAGTTCAGGCTGACGAGCGCGACGACGGCCTTCGCGAAAAGATGATTTCGGTCAATCGCGTGACCAAGGTCGTGAAGGGTGGCCGTATTCTCGGCTTCGCCGCACTGACCGTGGTCGGCGACGGTGATGGCCGCATCGGTATGGGCAAGGGCAAGGCGAAGGAAGTGCCGGTCGCTGTCCAGAAGGCAATGGAACAAGCTCGCCGCAACATGTTCAAGGTGCCGCTCAAGAACGGCACGCTGCAACACGAAGTGCACGGCAAGCATGGCGCATCCGCTGTCCTCCTCGCTCCGGCGAAGGCAGGTACGGGCGTGATCGCCGGCGGCCCGATGCGCGCAGTGTTCGACGTGATGGGCGTTCAGAACGTCGTGGCAAAGAGCCACGGTTCGACGAACCCGTACAACCTCGTTCGCGCCACGCTGGACGGTCTGCGCAAGCAGTCCACCCCGGCAGACATCGCGGCGAAGCGCGGCAAGTCCGTCGAAGAAATTTTGGGCTAAGCCCGGGTGGTCACCATGTCTGAAAAAACTGTCAAGGTTCAGCTCGTTAAGAGCCTGATCGGGACCCGCGAATCGCACCGCGCGACCGTGCGTGGCCTGGGCCTGCGCCGACTCAACTCGGTCAGCGAGCTTCAGGACACGCCGGCGGTCCGCGGCATGATCAACAAGGTCTCGTACCTCGTTAAGGTCATCGCGTAAGCGGCCCTACGGATCAAGGAGTTGATATGGAATTGAATAACCTGAAGCCGGCAGCTGGCGCCAAGCACGCCAAGCGTCGCGTCGGCCGTGGCATCGGTTCGGGCCTCGGCAAGACGGCTGGCCGTGGTCACAAGGGTCAGAAATCGCGTTCGGGCGGCTTCCACAAAGTCGGTTTCGAAGGCGGTCAGATGCCGCTGCAACGTCGTCTGCCGAAGCGCGGCTTCACGTCGCTGACGAAGGAATTCGTCGGTGAAGTGCGCCTGAGCGACCTCGAGAAGCTGCCGGTCGATGAGATCGATCTGCTCGCACTGAAGCAAGCCGGCCTGGTCGGCGAGCTGACGAAGAGCGCAAAGATCATCGCGACGGGCGAACTGAAGCGCAAGATCGTCGTGAAGGGTCTCGGTGCCACCAAGGGTGCGCGCGCTGCGATCGAAGCGGCTGGCGGTTCGTTCGCCGAGTGACACGCGTAGCGCGTCGTCACTTGCATTCATCGGAGAAGGTACTTGGCTAACAGCCCGAGTCTTGCAAAACCCGGTCGAAGCACGGCGAAATTCGGCGATCTGCGCCGGCGAGCAATGTTCTTGCTCCTGGCGCTGATCGTCTATCGCATCGGCGCGCACATTCCCGTGCCGGGCATCGATCCGGATCAACTGGCGAAGCTGTTCCAGAGCCAGGCGGGCGGCATCCTGGGCATGTTCAACATGTTCTCGGGTGGCGCGCTTTCCCGCTTCACGATCTTTGCGCTGGGGATCATGCCGTACATCTCGGCGTCGATCATCATGCAGTTGCTGGCGATTGTCTCGCCGCAGCTCGAGGCGCTGAAGAAGGAAGGGCAGGCAGGGCAACGGAAGATCACGCAGTACACGCGGTATTTCACCGTGGTGCTCGCGACCTTCCAGGCGTTCGGTATCGCGGCTGCGCTGGAAAACCAGCCGGGCCTCGTTACTGACCCCGGCATGCTGTTCCGTCTGACGACGGTCGTGACGCTGGTTACCGGTACGATGTTCCTGATGTGGCTCGGCGAGCAGATTACCGAGCGTGGTCTGGGCAACGGTATCTCGATCATCATCTTCGGCGGGATCGCAGCAGGGTTCCCGAATGCCGTCGGTGGGTTGTTCGAGCTGGTGCGTACGGGTTCGATGAGCATCATTTCGGCGATCATCATCGTCGTCCTGATTGCCGCGGTGACTTACCTGGTCGTGTTCATCGAACGCGGTCAGCGCAAGATCCTCGTGAACTACGCGAAGCGCCAGGTCGGCAACAAGATCTACGGTGGGCAGTCGTCGCATCTGCCGCTGAAGCTGAACATGTCGGGTGTGATTCCGCCGATCTTTGCATCGTCGATCATTCTGTTCCCGGCAACGATTCTCGGCTGGTTCAGTACCGGTCAGCCGACGGGAAGCTGGATTTCCAATACGTTGCATAACGTTGCGGAAGCGCTGAAGCCGGGCCAGCCGGTCTATGTGCTGCTGTACACGCTGGCGATCGTGTTTTTCTGCTTCTTCTACACCGCACTGGTGTTCAACAGCAGGGAAACCGCAGACAACCTGAAGAAGAGCGGCGCGTTTGTTCCGGGTATCCGCCCGGGCGATCAGACCGCACGATATATCGACCGCATCCTCACGCGTCTGACGCTGGCCGGTGCGATCTACATCGTCTTCGTGTGTCTGCTGCCGGAGTTTCTGGTGCTGCGCTGGAACGTGCCGTTTTATTTTGGTGGAACGTCGCTGCTGATCATTGTCGTCGTCACGATGGACTTTATGGCGCAGGTGCAGTCGTACGTTATGTCGCAACAGTATGAGTCACTGCTCAAGAAGGCGAACTTCAAGGGCGGCAACATCCCGATGCGTTGAAAGGACTATGGCCAAAGACGATGTAATCCAGATGCAGGGTGAGGTGATTGAAAACCTCCCGAATGCGACCTTCCGCGTGAAGCTGGAAAACGGCCATGTCGTGTTGGGGCATATTTCCGGAAAGATGCGGATGCACTACATCCGCATCCTGCCGGGCGACAAGGTGACGGTTGAATTGACGCCTTACGATCTGTCTCGTGCGCGGATCGTGTTCCGGGCGAAGTGATTTGAAAAAAGGGTATTATCATGAAAGTGATGGCATCGGTTAAGCGCATTTGCCGCAATTGCAAGATCATCAAGCGCAAAGGCGTCGTTCGCGTGATCTGCAGCTCGGATCCGCGCCACAAGCAGCGCCAAGGCTGACCGCGCGTTTGTTTGCGCTTTTTGTTTGAGGAAAAACAATGGCTCGTATCGCAGGGGTTAACATCCCGAATCACCAGCACACCGAGATCGGCCTGACGGCAATCTTTGGTGTCGGCCGCACCCGTTCGCGCAGCATCTGCGTGGCAGCTGGCGTCGATTTTTCGAAGAAGGTCAAGGACTTGACCGACGCAGACTTGGAAAAGCTGCGTGAAGAAGTGGGCAAGTTTGTCGTCGAAGGCGATCTGCGCCGTGAAGTGACGATGAACATCAAGCGCCTGATGGACCTCGGTTGCTACCGTGGTGTTCGTCATCGCAAGGGCCTGCCGATGCGCGGTCAGCGTACGCGTACGAACGCACGTACTCGCAAGGGTCCGCGTCGTGCAGCGCAAGCGCTGAAGAAGTAAGCGGAACTGACAGTTACAGGAAAACGTAATGGCTAAGGCTTCGAACACCGCGGCGCAACGCGTTCGCAAGAAGGTTAAGAAGAACGTCGCTGAAGGCGTGGTTCACGTTCACGCGTCGTTCAACAATACGATCATCACGATCACCGATCGCCAAGGCAACGCACTGGCATGGGCGACGTCGGGCGGTCAGGGCTTCAAGGGCTCGCGCAAATCGACGCCGTTCGCTGCCCAGGTCGCAGCCGAGTCGGCTGGCCGCGTCGCGATGGAATACGGCGTGAAGAATCTGGAAGTGCGGATCAAGGGCCCGGGCCCGGGTCGTGAGTCGGCAGTGCGCGCACTGCACGGCCTCGGCATCAAGATCACCGCGATTTCGGACGTCACCCCGATTCCGCACAACGGCTGCCGTCCGCCGAAGCGTCGTCGTATCTAAAGGTGTGCTGGCACGTTCGTGCTAGCACATTGCCTGTCGCCGCTCAGCGTCGACGGGCGTTGCTTTTTTGATTGACTAAGCCCACCGTTCGCCCCAAAGGGCGCGAACTAGCGCGGATTCAGATCTGCGTGACTGATTGATAGAGGAATGCAAAGTGGCACGTTATATCGGCCCGAAGGCCAAGCTGTCCCGCCGTGAAGGCACCGACCTGTTCCTGAAGAGCGCACGTCGCTCGCTCGCCGACAAGTGCAAGCTCGACAGCAAGCCGGGTCAGCACGGCCGTACCTCGGGCGCACGTACGTCCGACTACGGTACGCAGCTGCGCGAAAAGCAGAAGGTCAAGCGTATCTACGGCGTGCTGGAGCGTCAGTTCCGCCGCTACTTCGCTGAAGCCGACCGCCGCAAGGGCAACACGGGTGAAAACCTGCTGCAACTGCTCGAGTCGCGTCTCGACAACGTCGTGTATCGCATGGGCTTCGGCTCGACCCGCGCTGAAGCGCGTCAGCTGGTGAGCCACAAGTCGATCACCGTGAACGGCGTCGTCGCGAACGTCCCGTCGCAGCAAGTGAAGGCAGGTGACATCGTCGCGATCCGCGAAAAGGCGAAGAAGCAGGCGCGTATCGTCGAAGCGCTGTCGCTGGCCGAGCAAGGCGGCATGCCGAGCTGGGTTGCAGTCGATGCGAAGAAGTTCGAAGGCACGTTCAAGCAAATGCCGGAACGCGCTGAAATCGCAGGCGACATCAACGAAAGCCTGATCGTCGAATTGTATTCGCGTTAATCCGATTGACGGCCGAGGTACCCCGATTGCGTTGCGCAAGGAGGGGCCTCGGCTGTTTATTTTCTGGTTGTTACCGGTCAGCCTTATCGGTGTAACGAGCCGAGGGTATTGAAAAGGAAAGCCCATGCAAACCAGTTTGCTGAAACCCAAGATCATCGCCGTGGAATCGCTGGGCGAGAACCACGCGAGGGTGGTCATGGAACCGTTCGAACGCGGTTACGGCCACACCTTGGGCAATGCGCTTCGCCGCGTGCTGCTGTCGTCGATGGTTGGCTACGCGCCGACCGAAGTGACGATCGCGGGCGTGGTGCACGAGTACTCGACGCTGGATGGCGTGCAGGAAGACGTCGTCAACCTGCTGCTGAATCTGAAGGGCGTGGTGTTCAAGCTGCATAACCGTGACGAAGTGACGGTTACGCTGCGCAAGGAAGGTGAAGGCGTTGTCACGGCCGGCGATATCGAGCTGGCTCACGACTGCGAAGTCATCAACCCGAATCACGTGATTGCGCATCTGTCGAAGGGCGGCAAGCTCGACGTTCAGATCAAGATCGAAAAGGGTCGCGGCTATGTGCCCGGCAACGTCCGTCGCTACGGCGAAGACACGGCCAAGATCATCGGCCGCATCGTCCTCGACGCATCGTTCTCGCCGGTTCGCCGCGTGAGCTACGCTGTCGAAAGCGCACGTGTCGAGCAGCGTACCGACCTCGACAAGCTCGTGATGAACATCGAGACGAGCGGTGTGATCACGCCGGAAGAAGCGATCCGTCAATCGGCCCGCATCCTGGTCGACCAGCTGTCCGTGTTCGCGGCGCTGGAAGGCACGGAAACGGCAGCCGAAGCGCCGTCGCGTGCACCGCAGATCGACCCGATCCTGCTGCGTCCGGTGGACGATCTCGAGCTGACGGTTCGTTCGGCGAACTGCCTGAAGGCCGAGAACATCTACTACATCGGCGACCTGATCCAGCGCACGGAAAACGAGCTGCTGAAGACGCCGAACCTCGGTCGCAAGTCGCTCAACGAGATCAAGGAAGTGCTCGCTTCGCGCGGTCTCACGCTGGGCATGAAGCTCGAAAACTGGCCGCCGGCTGGTCTCGACAAGTAAGCCTGGTTGTTGCTGTAGTTGGCAAAGATGCGGATTTTCCTTTAAAATCCGCATCTTGCTTTTTTTCGTTACCGGCCCGTGCACCCATCGAGGTGCGATAGAAGAGCTGGATCAAAACTTTGAATCAAGGAAACTGAAATGCGCCATCGTCATGGTCTGCGGAAACTGAACCGCACGAGCAGCCACCGTCTGGCTATGCTCCGTAACATGTCCAACTCGCTGATCGAGCACGAAGTCATCAAGACGACGCTGCCGAAGGCGAAGGAACTCCGTAAAGTCGTCGAGCCGCTGATCACGCTCGGCAAGAAGCCGTCGCTGGCAAACCGTCGCCTGGCGTTCAACCGCCTGCGTGATCGTGACTCGGTGGCGAAGCTGTTCGACGTGCTCGGTCCGCGTTTCGCGAACCGTCCGGGCGGCTACCTGCGCGTGCTGAAGTTCGGCTTCCGCGTGGGCGACAACGCACCGATGGCACTGGTCGAGCTGCTCGATCGTCCGGAAGTCGACGAAACGGAAAACGTGCAAGAAGCTGAGTAAGCTTCCGGTACGCAGCAGTATCTGAAAGGGGCCGAGCAATTGCTTGGCCCTTTTTGTTTTTCCGGCGCCGGCTGCGATCGATTGTCGCAGGGAGGTGCCGGCAGCGTTGCGCGGGCTGCGCTACGATACGGGGCAGCCGGCGCGCGCTCCAGGTGGGCAATTCGCGTCGGCAGGAGCCGATAGACCAGCCAGGAGGGCGCGGATGATAGTGGTGCTGATGCTGACGACGGTGCCCGATGCCGAGACCGCCAAGACGCTTTCCGACGGTGCGCTCGATGCGCGGCTTGCCGCGTGCGTGTCGGAGCTCGGCGCGATCAAGTCGCGCTACCACTGGCAGGGCAAGGTCGAAACGGCCGACGAGATCCAGTTGCTGTTCAAGACGAGCCCCGTGCGGGCGCTCGAACTGGAGCGATTTATTCTCGCGCATCATCCTTACGAGACGCCCGAAATCGTCTCGTGGCAGACGACGGCATCGGCCGCGTACGGCCAGTGGGTGACGAGCGAAACTCAACGTCTATTTCATGTTTAACGGTATGGCGCTTCCCGTGCGCGTGCGCGCGCTGCGATTCCTCGCAGTCCTGTTGTCGTTCATGCTCGTGCTCGGCGGCCTGTCGGCCGCGCGCGCGGCCGACGATTTCCTCGATCCGTCGGTTGCGTTCAAGTTCAGTGCGAGTGAATCCCCGGGGCAGGTGGACGTCCACTTCAAGGTCGCCAACGGCTATTACCTGTACCGCGAGCGGTTCGCGTTCGCGGTGAAGAGCGGGCAGGCGACGCTCGGCGATCCGCAATTCCCGGCCGGCCACGTGAAGTTCGACCAGACGTTCCAGAAGGACGTCGAGACCTACCGTGACGAAGTCGTCGTGCATGTGCCCGTCAAGCAGGCGTCAGGTCCGTTCGAGCTCGCGGTGACGTCGCAGGGGTGCGCGGACGAGGGCATCTGCTATCCGCCGGCCGAGCACGTCGTGAAGGTCGATGGCGCCGCGCTGGGCGCCGCCTCGTCGTCGCCGTCGTCCGCCGATGCGGTTGCCGCGGGCAGCTGGTTCGACAAGGTCACGAGCGCCGATTTCGCGCAGTCGCTGCTCGAAGGGCATGGCTTCTTCACGATCGTCGCACTGTATTTCGTCGCGGGCGTCGTGCTGAGCCTCCTGCCGTGTTCGTATCCGATGATTCCGATCGTGTCGGCGATCATCATCGGCCAAGGCACACGCGCGACGCATGCGCGCGGCTTCGCGCTGTCGCTGACCTATGTGGTCGGCATGGCGCTGGTCTACACGGTGCTCGGCATCGCCGCGGCGCTGGTGGGCCAGAGCCTCGGCGCGTGGCTGCAGAACCCGTGGGTGCTCGGCGCGTTCGGCGTGCTGTTGACCGCGTTTGCCGTCTCGCTGATCTCGGGCAAGGACATCGCGCTGCCCGCACGCTGGCAGAACGGCGCGGCCGAGGCATCGACCGCGCGCCAGGGCGGTCATTTCGTCGCGGTCGCGGCGATGGGCGCGCTGTCCGCACTGGTTGTCGGCGCATGCATGACGGCACCGCTGTTCGCGGTGCTCGCCTTCATCGCGCACACGGGCAATGCGCTGCTCGGCGGCGCTGCACTGTTCGCGATGGGGCTGGGGCTGGGCGTGCCGCTGCTGGTCGTCGGCGTCGGGGCCGGGACGGTACTGCCGCGCGCCGGCGCATGGATGGACGGCGTGAAGGTGTTCTTCGGCATCGTGCTGCTCGCAGCCGCGCTGTGGATCGTGTGGCCGGTGCTGGCCGGTGGCCTGAAGATGGTGCTCGCTGCGTTGTGGCTGCTGATCGCGGCCGCGGCGCTCGGGCTGTTCACGCCGAATGCCGGCGCCACGTCGATCTGGCGTCGCCTTGGCCGTGGCGTGGGCGCTGCGCTCGCGATCTGGGCGGCTACGCTGCTCGTCGGCCTGGCCGCGGGCTCGACCGATCCGGTCAAGCCGCTGGCGGTGCTGGCGGCACGCACGGTTGCGTCGGGCGGTACGGCGGCAGCAGGCGCGGCCGCTGCTCAGGACGGGCCCGCGTTCGCATCGGTGCGCTCGAGCGGCGAACTCGACACGCTGCTGAAGACGGCGGGCCAGCCCGTGATGCTCGACTTCTACGCCGACTGGTGCGTGAGCTGCAAGGAGATGGAGCATCTGACGTTTACCGACGCGCGTGTGCAGGCGCGACTCGCGCAACTTCACCTCGTGCGTGCGGACGTCACCGCGAACAACCCGGACGACCAGGCGCTGCTGAAGCGCTTCAACCTGTTCGGCCCGCCGGGCATCATCTTCTTCGATCGAAGCGGCAACGAGATCGGGCGCGTGGTCGGCTATCAGGCGGCCGAGACGTTCCTGCGCAGCCTCGACCGGGCTGCGGTCCCGACGGTATGACCAGGCGCGTCGCGTGCGCGCTGGTGGCCAACCGGCGCGCTTGCGTGGCATGAATTGACGATCGAGGCATACGGCCGCGATCGACAGCAAACAAAAAAACGGCGGGACACCGAAGTGTCCCGCCGTTTTTTTTTCCACCTGCCGGCAGGCGCTTAGCGCTGTGCTTTCAGCAGACGCGCGGCATCGAGCGCGAAGTACGTGAGCACGCCGTCGGCGCCCGCACGCTTGAACGCGAGCAGCGATTCCAGCACGACCTTGTCGTGATCGAGCCAGCCGTTCATCGCGGCGGCCTTCAGCATCGCGTATTCACCGCTCACCTGGTACACGTAGGTCGGAAAGCGGAACTCGTCCTTCACGCGGCGCACGATGTCGAGGTACGGCATGCCGGGCTTGACCATCACCATGTCGGCGCCTTCGTCGATGTCCAGGCGCACTTCGCGCAGCGCTTCGTCGCTGTTCGCCGGATCCATCTGGTAGGTCATCTTGTTGCCCTTGCCCAGATTGGACGCCGAGCCGACCGCGTCGCGGAACGGGCCGTAGAACGCCGACGCGAACTTGGCCGAATAGGCCATGATTCGCGTGTGGATATGGCCGTCGCTTTCCAGCATTTCGCGGATCGCGCCGATGCGGCCGTCCATCATGTCCGACGGCGCGACGATGTCGACGCCGGCTTCCGCCTGCGCGCGCGCCTGATCGATCAGGATCTCGATCGTGTCGTCGTTGATCACATAGCCGTTTTCGTCGAGCACGCCGTCCTGGCCGTGGCTCGTGTACGGATCGAGTGCGACGTCGGTCAGCACGCCGAGTTCGGGGAAGCGCTTCTTCAGCTCGCGCACCGCGCGCGGGATCAGGCCTTCCGGATTGGCTGCCTCGCGACCGTCAGGCGTTTTCACCGACGGCTCGATGGCCGGGAACAGCGACAGCACGGGCACGCCGAGTTCGACGCACTGCTCGGCGACCTGCATCAGCAGATCGACGGACACGCGTTCGACGCCGGGCATCGACGGCACCGGCTGCCGTTCGTTGGTGCCTTCGACGACGAACACCGGATAGATCAGGTCGTCGGTGGTCAGGCGGTTTTCGCGCATCAGGCGCCGGGAGAAGTCGTCGCGGCGCATCCGGCGCGGACGATGAAGCGGATGGAAGCTCATGGCGATTGGGTAGAAATCAGGGCAGTAAGACCTTACGGAACCCTTAGGTCATTTTCGGGAGCGTTGGTATATGATAGCGATCGAGCGGCACGCGTCGCGTGCAGCTCCCCGCTTCTCCTCCCTGAGCGGGTGCCTGTCGTTTTTCGATTAGGCTGTTTGACCCGCCGTTCAACGGCGGGTTTTTTTATGAGCCGGCCGAAACCGCAGGCGCCGTCAGGTGCGCGCCGCCGATCCCGGCCGCGCGTTGCCCGATCATTGTGCTACAGGCTCGCTTTTTTCGTCGGCGACGGACGGCCGCACCCAGCTTTCGATCAATTCGTGCGCTTCGTCGAGCCCAACGCGCTTCATCGCCGAGAACAGCTGGACCGTCAGCTTGCCCTGAACGCCCTGGTCACGATACGCATCGAGCCCCTTTTGCGTGGTTCGCAGTGCGTTGATGCTTTCCTGCCGCGTCAATTTGTCGCACTTCGTCAGCAGCGTGTGGATCGGCTTGCCGGTCGGCACGAACCACTCGATCATGCGGCGGTCGAGATCGGTCAGCGGACGGCGCGAATCCATCATCAGGATCAGGCCGCAGAGCTGCGAGCGGGTCGCGAGGTAGGACGACAGCAGCATTTCCCAATGCGCCTTGGCGGCGCCGGGCACTTCCGCGTAGCCGTAGCCGGGCAGGTCGACGAGGTTCGCGACGGGCTCGGCGGCCGGGCCGACGGAGAAGTAGTTGATATGCTGCGTGCGGCCGGGCGTCTTCGACGCGAAGGCGAGCCGCTTCTGGTTGCACAGCACGTTGATCGCCGTCGACTTGCCGGCATTCGAGCGGCCCGCGAACGCGATTTCCGGCTGGACCGTCGGCGGCAGGTCGCGCAGATGGTTGACGGTCGTGTAGAAGCGGGCTTGATGGAGCAGAAAGGCCATGGGAACCGGAAGGACGGGCGGCGCGAGCCGCTTGGTGGAGGCGGGGTAGCCCCGATAGGCGCCGGAGCTTTCAACACGATATTGTACAATACGGCGGTTTTACCGAAGGCTACCGGGCGCCTGCCTCGCGCTTTTATGTAGCTTCTGCGGTAGACTGAACGCCGTCGTTTTTTGCAGAACCTCAAATTCCCACAAGACGAAACAGGGTGTGCGAATGAATCGACTGTGCAAGTCTCTGATGGTGCTTCAGGTTGCAGCAGGGTTCGTAGGTTTCGTAGCGGAGGCAAACGCGGCGGATGCGGCAAAGCCGGATCTCGACCGTGGCAAGGCGATTGCCGGGCAAGTCTGCGCGTCGTGTCACGGCGCCGACGGCAATAGCGCGTCGGGCAGTTTCCCGAAGCTCGCCGGCCAGCATCCCGAATATCTGGTCAAGCAGTTGAACGACTTCAAGACGCAGCCGGGCGCGAAGGGGCCGGTGCGCACCAACGCGGTGATGGTCGGATTCGCGAGCGCGCTGAGCGCGGACGACATGCGCAACGTCGCCGCGTACTACGGGTCGCAGACGACAAAGCTCGGCACCGCACGCGATGCGGCAACCGTGCCGATCGGCCAGAAGATCTACCGCGGCGGCATCGCGGAAAAGGGCGTACCCGCCTGCGCAAGCTGCCACGGGCCGACAGGGCAAGGGCTCCCGGTCCAGTATCCGCGTCTGTCGGGGCAATGGGCCGATTACACGGTCGCGCAGTTGACCGCGTTCCAGCAGGGTGCCGGCGCGCGCAACAACAACGAGGCGATGCATCAGATCGCCACGCGGCTGTCGGACAACGAGATCAAGGCCGTCGCGGATTACATCGCGGGCCTGCGTTGAGCGGTCAGCCGCGAATGGAATGACCGGGCGCCCGAAGGGCGGCCGGAGTCAGAACAAGAAAAGGGTGGGGCGCCGCATCGTTGCGGTTGCCTCGCCCTTCTTTTTTGTCAGCGCGCGCCGGCCGTCACGCGCGTGCTGGCCGCCCCTTCGGGGGCAATAATCAAAGTGAGCGTTGGGGGCTGTTTCCCCTGAGTCGGAGTTTGAATGAGCGTTACCACGTCGGGGTTGCAGTCGAAGTCGGGTCAGGGTGCGTCCAAGCGCGCGGTCGAGCTGCTGAGCTCGATGCGCTTCGCGATTGCGCTGCTGGTGGTGCTGTCGATTGCGAGCATCATCGGCACGGTCCTGACCCAGGACGATCCGTATCCGAACTATGTGAACCAGTTCGGGCCGTTCTGGGCGGACATCTTCCGCTCGCTCGGCCTGTACAACGTGTACAGCGCGTGGTGGTTCATGCTGATCCTGATCTTCCTCGTCGTGTCGATCTCGCTGTGCGTGATCCGCAACGCGCCGAAGATGCTCGCCGATGCGAAGAGCTGGAAGGACAAGGTTCGCGAAGGCAGCCTGCGGGCCTTCCACCACAAGGCCGAATACACGACGTCCGGCACGCGCGCGACGGTCACGGCGACGCTCGCCACGTTCGTCACCAAGGCCGGCTACAAGCACATCGTGCGTGAGAACGACGGCGCGACGCTGATTTCCGCGAAACGCGGTGCAATGACCAAGTGGGGCTACATCTCCGCGCACCTCGCGATCGTCGTGATCTGTATCGGCGGCCTGCTCGACAGCAACCTGCCGATCAAATTCCAGATGTGGATGTTCGGCAAGAGCCCGGTCAACACGAGCGCGACGATCAGCGAGATCTCGCCCGACCATCGCCTGTCCGCGTCGAACCCGACGTTCCGCGGCTACGCGTGGGTGCCCGAGGGGCAGTTCGTGTCGACCGCGATCCTGAACCAGCCGAGCGGCTCGCTGATCCAGGACCTGCCGTTCTCGATCCAGCTCAACAAGTTCATCGTCGACTACTACACGACGGGCATGCCGAAGCTGTTCGCGAGCGACATCGTCGTGATCGATCGCGAGACCGGCCAGAAGATCCCGGCGCGCGTCGAGGTCAACAAGCCGTTCACGTACAAGGGCGTGTCGATCTACCAGTCGAGCTTCCAGGACGGCGGCTCGCAGATGCAGATGACGGCCTATCCGATGACGGGCGGCAACGCGAAGACCTTCCCCGTGAAGGGGACGATCGGCAGTTCGGCGCCGCTGCAGATTCCGGGCAACGACGGCGACACGATCGAGTTCTCCGATTTCCGTGCGATCAACGTCGAGAACATGGCCGACGCGAACGGCAAGCCGGACGTGCGCGGTGTCGCGACGACGAGCTCGCTGAAGGAAGCGTTCGACGAACGCCTCGGCTCCGGCGCGAAGACGTCGAAGCCGACGCAGCTCCACAACATCGGCCCGTCCGTGCAGTACAAGATCCGCGGCAAGGACGGCCAGGCGCGCGAATTCAACAACTACATGCTGCCCGTCGACATGAACGGCGAGCGCGTGTTCCTCGCCGGCGTGCGTGCGAGCCCGAACGACCCGTTCCGCTACATGCGGATTCCGGCCGACAGCCAGGATTCGATCGGCGAATGGATGCACCTGCGTGCCGCGCTCGAGGATCCGTCCGCGCGCGCCGAGGCCGCCGCGCGCTTCGCGCAGCGTTCGCTGCCGGGCACCGACGCATCGCTGCGCAGCCGTTTGCAGGACAGCGCGTTGAAGGTGCTGACCCTTTTTGCGGCGAGCGACGACAGCGTCGGCCGTGGCGCCGACGGCCAGCCGATCGGCGGCTTCCAGGCCGTGGCGACGTTCATCGACCGTTCGGTGCCGAAGGCCGAGCAGGAGAAGGCCGCAAGCCTGCTGCTGCGCATGCTCGAAGGCTCGATGTGGGAGGTCTGGCAGATCGCGCGCGAGCGTGCGGGCGAGCCGGCGGCGCAGCAGGGCACCGACACGATCCGCTTCGTGCAGAACGCGATCAATGCGCTATCCGACAGCTTTTTGTATGGATCGCCGGTCTATTTGCAGCTTGACTCATTCAAGCAGGTGCAAGCTTCGGTATTTCAGTTGACGCGCGCACCCGGCAAGAATCTGGTGTATCTTGGCAGCCTGCTGCTGGTCGCCGGCATCTTCTCGATGTTCTACGTGCGCGAGCGGCGCCTCTGGTTCTGGTTGAAGGACGCCGGTTCGGGCGTCGATGTGGTGATGGCAATGTCCACGGCCCGCAAGACCTTCGATTTCGAGAAAGAGTTCGTGCAGACGCGCGACGCGGCCGGTGCCGCCTTGCACGCCGCACCTCGCGACGCCGCGCCGGCCGGTGCGGCATCGACGGCCCGTCCGCCTGCCGGCGGCGGTTCCGATTCCGAGAATTCCACCCGGTAACATCATGGATCTCACGCAAGTCTCCTCTTCCCATCGGGCGTCGGCCCAGGCTCCGGTGACGGCGCCGCTGTTCGACGACCGTCCGTTCCTCGCGCGCCTGTCGCTGCTCGACTGGTTGTTCGCACTGGCGCTCGTGGTGGGCGCGGGCTATGCGCTCGTGCACTACAACGCGCACATGGATTACTACGACAAGGCGGTGATGATCGGCACCGTGCCGGCGCTCATCGCGCTCGGCTGGCGCTGGAAGCCCGCGCGGCTGATGATGGCGTCGATCGCCGTGCTGGCGCTGCTGTCGATCCAGATCTACCAGGGCGATCTCGCGCGCGCCGATTCGGCGTTCTTCCTCAAGTACTTCCTGTCGAGCCAGTCGGCGATCCTGTGGATGAGCGCGCTGTTCGTGCTCGCGACGATCTTCTACTGGATCGGCTTGCTCGCGCGCTCGGCGTCGGGCTCCGCGATCGGCCAGAAGCTCACGTGGGTCGCCGTGCTGATGGGCTTCACCGGCCTGATGGTGCGCTGGTACGAGTCCTACCTGATCGGGGCGGACGTCGGGCACATTCCGGTATCGAACCTGTATGAAGTGTTCGTGCTGTTCAGCCTGATCACTGCGCTGCTCTATCTGTATTACGAAGGCCACTACGGCACGCGCGCGCTCGGCGCGTTCGTGCTGCTGGTGATTAGCGCGGCCGTCGGCTTCCTGATGTGGTACTCGGTCGCGCGCGACGCGCAGCAGATCCAGCCGCTCGTGCCGGCGCTGCAAAGCTGGTGGATGAAGATCCACGTGCCGGCGAACTTCATCGGCTACGGCAGCTTCGCGCTGTCGGCGATGGTGTCGGTCGCGTACCTGATGAAGGAGCGCGGCGTGCTCGCCGATCGCCTGCCGACGCTCGACGTGCTCGACGACGTCATGTACAAGTCAATCGCGGTCGGTTTCGCGTTCTTCACGATCGCGACGATCCTCGGCGCGCTGTGGGCCGCCGAAGCATGGGGCGGCTACTGGAGCTGGGACCCGAAGGAAACCTGGGCGCTGATCGTGTGGCTCAACTACGCGGCGTGGCTGCACATGCGCCTGATGAAGGGCCTGCGCGGCACGGTGGCCGCATGGTGGGCGCTCACGGGCCTGCTCGTGACGACTTTCGCGTTCCTCGGCGTCAACATGTTCCTGTCCGGGCTGCACAGCTACGGCAAGCTGTAAGATTTCCGCTGTTCGTCCGACTATGAGACCGCCGGTGCACTGCGTGCCCGGCGGTTTTCTTTTGTAACGGGCGGGCGGTCCGGGCGTCGAACGGCGCAAGACGGGCCGGGTCGAACGCTCATGAAACTGCGCGCGGCGCAGGCAGGAGGAGCAGCACGATGTGGATCAAACGCCCTTTGCGGAACGTACTGACCGGCGGCGATATTGCACCCGGCGACATCACGCCGCGTGCGGTGTTCGAGAACCGGCGGCGCGTATTGCAGGCGGCCGGCCTCGCGGCGGCGGGCGGGTTGCTCGGCGGCAGCGGCGCAGCATTGGCCGCCTATGCGTCGCCCGACGCGCGGGCCGCGAAGCTTGCGGCGAAGACGAATCCGAAGTTCGTCGCGGCCGACAAGGTGACGCCGTTCAAGGACATCACCACCTACAACAACTTCTACGAATTCGGCACCGACAAGAGCGACCCCGCGCAGAACGCCGGCACGCTGCGGCCGCGCCCGTGGCGGGTGAGCGTCGAGGGCGAGGTGCTGCATCCGAAGGTGTTCGATCTCGACGAACTGCTGAAGCTCGCGCCGCTCGAGGAGCGCGTGTACCGGCTGCGCTGCGTCGAGGGCTGGTCGATGGTGATCCCGTGGATCGGCGTGCCGCTGTCCGAGCTGATCAAGCGCGTGCAGCCGACCGGCAACGCGAAATACGTGCAGTTCATCACGCTGGCCGATCCGTCGCAGATGCCCGGCCTCTCGACGCCCGTGCTCGACTGGCCGTACTCGGAAGGGCTGCGGATGGACGAGGCGATGAATCCGCTGACGCTGCTGACGATGGGCGTCTACGGGCAGGTGCTGCCGAACCAGAACGGCGCGCCGGTGCGGATCGTCGTGCCGTGGAAGTACGGCTTCAAGAGCGCGAAGTCGCTCGTGAAGATCCGCTTCGTCGACAAGCAGCCGAAGACGAGCTGGAACACGTATGCGTCGAACGAGTACGGCTTTTATTCGAACGTGAACCCGAACGTCGATCATCCGCGCTGGAGCCAGGCGACCGAGCGGCGCATCGGCGAGGACGGCTTTTTCACGCCGAAGCGCAAGACGCTGATGTTCAACGGCTACGGCGACCTGGTCGCGTCGATGTATCAGGGCATGGACCTGAAGAAGAATTTCTGAGGGCGACGGTGAGAAACGACATGCCCCCTTCGACGCTGACGGCCGCGCCCACAGCCGGCGCCGGCCAGGCCGCACGTGCCGCACGGCGCGGCGCGGTGCGTCCCGCCGCACCGCGCTGGCTCGCGCCGGCCAAGGTGCTGGTTTTCGCGGCCGGTCTTTATCCACTCGCGCGTCTCGTGCTGTTCGGGCTGACCGACCGGCTCGGCGCGAATCCGGTCGAGTTCATCACGCGCTCGACGGGGCTCTGGACGCTCGTGATCCTGTGCATCACGCTCGCCGTCACGCCGCTTCGGCGCATGACGGGGTTCGCGACGCTGCTGCGCTTTCGCCGGATGATCGGGCTGTTCGCGTTCTTCTACGCGACGCTGCACTTCACGACCTACCTGTGGTTCGACAAGTGGTTCGACGTCGTCGCGATCCTGAAGGACGTCGGCAAGCGCCCGTTCATCACGGTCGGTTTCGCCGCGTTCGTGCTGCTGATTCCGCTCGCGGCAACGTCGCCGCGCGCGATGGTGCGCCGCCTGGGCCGCCACTGGGCGACGCTGCACAGCGCGATCTACGCGATCGCGCTGTTCGCCGTGCTGCACTTCTGGTGGATGCGAGCCGGCAAGCACAATCTGGCGCAGCCGAAGCTGTATGCGGGAGTCGTCGCCGTGCTGCTCGGCTGGCGGCTCATTGCATGGGGATGGCGGCGCGTGCGCGTGTGACGGCGCAGCCTGAAAAAACAAAAGGCGATGACCGGGAAGTCATCGCCTTGTTTCGTGAGCCGTGCAGGCGGCGCGTCGTTACTTCGCGGCCGGGCTCGACGCCGGTGCAGGCATGGACGATGCGCTGCTCGACAATTCGGGTGACAGCGTGAGCGGCGTGCCGGACGAATCGGGCACACTGTCGGACGACGCGTTTTCATCGGTCGGCTTCACGTCCGACGGCGGGGTGTCCTGCTGCTGGAGCGGCTTGGGCATCGGAGGCACGGTGGGCAGATAGAGCGCGCCGCTTTGACCGCAGCCGGCAAGAATCGCCAAAGCCGCTACAATCGCGCTCATCCGGAAAACGACTCGCATGATCGTCCCTGAACAATTGAACCGATAGAGTTTAGCATGTCCGATACCGAATACCTGACCCGTGCCGAGGCCGTGCTGGCGGCCGTCGAGCGTACCGTCGACGACGCCAACGACGGCGATCACGACATCGATCTGGAGCGCAACGGCAGCGTCCTGACGCTGACGTTCGAGAACGGCTCGAAAATCATCGTCAACCTGCAGCCGCCGATGAAGGAAGTGTGGATCGCCGCGAAGGCGGGCGGTTTCCACTACCGTTTCATCGACGGCGAATGGCGCGATACGCGCACGGGCACCGAGTTTTTCTCGGCGCTCACCGAATACGCGACGCAGCAGGCCGGCCTGCCGATCACGTTCAGCGCGCCGTAACCGCCCAGGCCGAAGCCGGGGCGGCGCGTCGACGCGTCGTGCCAAAGAAAAAGCGCCCCGCGGGGCGCTTTTTTCATGTCCGGGCCGGTGGTCAGTGCGCGAACAGGTTCATGATGTCCTGCTTTTCCTGCTCGTCGACGTGCGGCACGGTGGCGTCGACGTTCTGCGCGGCCGGTGCCTGCGGTACGCCGACCGTCGACACGAAGCCGTGGCCCGGCGCGAACTCGGTGAAGTACAGCTCGCCGCCGAGCGATTCGACGCCGTCCGGCACCGTCGGCTTGAACTCGGGGACGCCCTTCAGCGCGGCGCCCATGTAATCGATCCAGACCGGCAGCGACAGGCCGCCCCCCGTTTCGCGATCGCCGAGGCTGCGCGGATTGTCGTAGCCGATCCACGCGATCGCGGCGAGCGTGTGCTGGTAGCCGGCGAACCACGCGTCGTGCGAGTCGTTCGTCGTGCCTGTCTTGCCCGCGAGGTCGGTGCGCTTCAGCACGTTGGTCCGTGCGCCCGTGCCGCGCTGCGCGACGCTCTGCAGCAGGCTGTTCATCACGTACGCGTTGCGCGGGTCGATCGCGCGCGGCGCATTCTGCTCGGCGACGAGCGGCTGCGCACGCACGACGATCGCGCCGTTCGGATCGGTGACTTCGGCGATCAGGTACGGATTGACGCGGTAGCCGCCGTTCGCGAAGACCGAGTACGCGCCCGCCATCTGCAGCGGCGTGACCTGGCCCGCGCCGAGTGCCATCGGCAGGTAGGCCGGATGGCGTTCGGCGTCGAAGCCGAAGCGGGTGATGTACTGCTGCGCGTACTTCGTGCCGATGTGATTCAGGATCCGGATCGACACGAGGTTGCGCGAGCGCTGCAGCGCGGTGCGCATCGACATCGGGCCTTCGAAGCCGCCGCCGTAGTTCTTCGGCTCCCACGGCTGGCCGCCCGTTTCGGCGGCGCTGAAATACAGCGGGCCGTCGTTGATCACGGTGGCCGGCCCGAGGCCCTTGTCGAGCGACGCCGAATAGATGAACGGCTTGAACGACGAACCCGGCTGCCGCCACGCCTGCGTGACGTGGTTGAACTTGTTCTTGTTGTAGTCGAAGCCGCCGACGAGCGAGCGGATCGCGCCGTCTTGCGGGACGATCGACAGGAATGCCCCCTCGACCTGCGGCAACTGCGTGATCGCCCATTTGCCGGCGTCGTTCTTCACGACGCGGACAATCGCGCCCGGGCGGATGCGGCGATTCGGCTGCGCATTGGCCGACAGCGCGCCCGACGCGAAGCGCAGGTTGTCGCCCTCGATCGTCGCATTGCTGCCGTCGATGAACGCGACCGTGATCTGGCGCGGGCTGGCGGCCGTGACGACCGCGGCGATCAGTTCGCCGTTGTCGGGGTGTTCGAGCAGTGCATCGTCGATCGCCTGTTCGCGGTCGTCGGCCCCGGCCGGCAGCTCGATGAAGCCTTCCGGCCCGCGATAGCCGTGCCGGCGTTCGTAATCCATGATGCCCTTGCGCAGCGCGGTGTACGCGACCTGCTGATCCGCGGAGTCGATCGTCGTGACGACGTTGAAGCCGCGCGTGTAGGTTTCCTCACGGTACTGCGCGTACATCATTTGTCGGACCATTTCCGCGACGTACTCGGCGTGCACGCTGAAATCTCGGCCCGGGCCCTTGACGACGAGCGGCTGTGCGACGGCCTCGTCGTACTGCTCGCGCGAGATGAAGTTCAGCTCGAGCATCCGTTGCAGGATGTATTCCTGGCGCACCTTCGCGCGCTTCGGGTTCACGACCGGGTTGTATGCGGACGGCGCCTTCGGCAGCCCGGCAAGCATCGCCGCTTCGGCGAGCGAGATGTCCTTCAGGTCCTTGCCGAAGTAGACCCGCGCGGCGCTCGCGAAGCCGTACGCGCGCTGGCCGAGATAGATCTGATTCATGTAGACCTCGAGAATCTGATCCTTCGTCAGCGCACGCTCGATCCGGTACGCGAGCAGCATCTCGTAGATCTTGCGCGTGTAGGTCTTCTCGCTCGACAGGAAGAAGTTGCGCGCGACCTGCATCGTGATCGTGCTCGCACCCTGCGACGCATGGCCGTTCGTCAGCGCGACGATGCCGGCGCGGACGATGCCGGTGAGATCGACGCCGCCGTGATCGTAGAAGCGCGCGTCTTCGATTGCGAGGATCGCCTTCTTCAGCGAGTCGGGCACGTCCTTGAAATGGACGACGTCGCGGCGCTCTTCGCCGAATTCGCCGATCAGCACGTGATCGGACGTATAGATGCGCAGCGGCACCTTCGGCCGATAGTCGGTCAGCGCGTCGAGCGACGGCATGTTCGGCCACGCAACGACGAGCGCGTAGCCGAGCACGAGGCCGCCGGCCACGACGAGCGCGACGCACATCGTGGCGAATCCGAGCAGGACTTTTTGCCACCAGGGCCGCTTCTTCGGCTCCGGGGCGGGAGGCGGGGACGTAGGAGTCGTGGATTGCATAGGCATACCGGAAAACAGTCCCGCGATTATAGCTGCCCGGTAAGACCGGTCCTGACGCAGGGGGCGCCCGCCGCGAAGACGCGGTCTGGCGTGCTTCCAGCATAGCCCGTGCATGGCCGTCGCGAGCGGATGCTGGCCGTTAGGCCGACTGTCGGCCGCACGCGCCGATTTGCAGAATCAGGTCTCGGAAACGCGGCATGGGCCGCGACGATTTCGGGAGGCTGGGATGGCGGGACGATGGCGAGCGCGGTTTGCGCAGGGTGGGCAACGGTCGACGGGAATCGACGTCGGTGCGGACGAGGTGAGGGTGGCCGTGCTGAGCCGGCGCGGCCGGGGCGCGGAGGTGTGCGTCGAGGGGCTGGAGCGGGAGCCGGTCGGGTTGGCGGGCGGGCCGGAGGATGCGCGCTGGGCGGCGGTTGCGCGTGCGCTGGCCGCCGCCGTGTCGAGGCTGTCGGCGGCCGGGGTGCGGTGCGACGCGCGCGGCGTGATGGCGTTGCACGATGACGAGATGCGTACCGCGACGCTCGATCTGGCCGGGCGGGCCGACGTCGAGGACGCCGCGCGGCAGGCGGCTGAACGCATCTCGGGGCTGGCGCCGGACAGTCTCGCGTTCGACTGGCGGCAGGAGGGCGGCGCGGGAGCCGGCGAGATCGAGATTGCCGTGGCCCCGCTGGCGCTGCTCGAACGCCGGATCGACGTGGCCGCCCAGGCCGGTGTCGACCTGACGGTGGTCGACGGCGAGTCGGCCGCGGCGCTGCGTGCGTTGCGCTATGCCGCGCAATTCGAACCCGACGCGCAGGCGGGCCCCTACGCGGCGCTCTGGTTTCATGACTCGGGCGTGCACGGCTGGCGAATCGACGGCCCGTTGGCCGTACCGGTGCTGATGCTGTCCGGCGCCGTGCCGGGGGCGTTTTCCGATGCATTGCGCCAGCGCGCGCTCGGGGCCGTGTGTTGCGTACTCGTGGCCGGGGACGAGCGGTGTATTGCTCGCTTCGACACGTCCGTCGCCGAGATTGGCGACGTGCTCGGCGCGGTTGCGGTGTCGTTCGACTGCACCGGCTGGAGTGGGCAACCGTGCCCGGCCGCCGGCATGCCGGGCGGCCCGGCATGGGCGGTCGCATTCGGGCTGGCCTTGCGCGGGGTGTGGGAATGACGGCCTGTCGTGCGGAGCCGGGCGGCTTCAACCTGCTGCCGTACCGCGAGCGGCTGGCGCAGGCGTTGCGACGTCGCCGTGCCGCGCAGTGCGGTGCGGCGATTCTGTTCGGTGTGCTCGGCGCCGGCCTGTGGGCGGGCGCCGCCACCGGGGCGCGGTGGCGCGTGGATGCCGAGCGCGCGAGTGTGGAGGCGCGGCTGCGGCAGTTGCAGCCGCAGGTGGGGGCCGCGACACGCGCAGCCAAGGCTGCGGCCGTTGCCGCGCAACGCGACGCGCAGGCGGCCGCGCTCGCCGCGCCTTATCGGCACGTCGCAGGTCTGCTGGCCACACTCGCGCAGGTGCGCGACGGCACCGTCCGGCTCGACGCGCTGCGCACGACGTCGGCCGGCGCCGTGATCGATGCGCGCGCCGCGAGCTACCGGGCGGCCGCGCGATGGCTCGCGGGGATGGCACGCGAGCAACGTGGCTGGCGGATCGATATCGATGCGTTGAAGCCTGCTTCCGGTGCTCCGGTCGTGACAGGCGGGATGCCGTTCCGGTTCTCGGTCCAGCTGCGCTGGCACGACAAGATGGCATCCCGGAATGCGTCGGGAGGTGGCGCATGACGGCGGTGTTCGCGCATCGGTCCGCAATGCGCAGCGACGGATGGCGAGGCGGCATGCGGCGTGTGTCGCCGGCGGCTGCGCACATCGCAGGCTGCGGGCTCGCATTCGCGGCCGTGCTGGCGGGCGGCATTCATCTGGCGAATGCCGCCGACTGGAGCGGGCTCGCACATAGCCGCGCGTTGCTCGCCGCGGCGCAGATGCGGGAGGCCGATGCGCGGCGTGTCCTGGCTGCCGCTGCACGGCAACGCGGCGTGCAGCCGGCGGCGGCATACGGCGATCGCTCGCCGGGTACGCCGGAATGGGCTGCGTTGATGCTGGAACTGGCGGATCGCGCCGCGTCGAGCGGGCTGCGCGACGTATCGATCGAACCGTTGCGCGCCGATGGCGCAGTGCCGGACGGCAGGCGCACGGTGCGCATCGTCGCGGAGGGCCACTTTCACGCGTTGCTGCAGATGGTCGGCGGGCTGGCCCGCTTCCCGGTGCTGGCAGTGCCGTCCGCGCTGCGTGTCGAACGGGGAAAGGAGGCCGCGCGCGTGGAAATGTCCGTCGACGTGTTTCCGGCGTTGCCGGCGCCAACGTCCACGGGCGGGGAGGCGTCGGTTCTGGCCGGCGCGCCCGGTGCCGATCCGTTCGGCGAGGCCGGTTCGTCCGAAGCGCAGGGGGCGGCTGTCCGCCTGGCCGGCACGATTCGCGACTGGCGTACCGGTCTCGCGCTGTTCGACGACGGTGACGGCGTGTTCACGGCCGTGGTCCCCGGCGACACCCTCGGGGCCGCGCGGGTGGTGCGAGTCGATCCCGTCGCCGTGACGCTCGCGACAGCGGACGGCGCGTACCGGGTCACGCTGGACGACGGGAGGCAGCCATGATCAAGCATGGATGCCGGGTGCTCGCCGTTTGGGCCGGATTGACCGCGTTCGGTGCAAGCGCGTCATTGCCGCCGCTGCCGGCCGTCTGGCCTGCCGCATCGTTGGATACGCAGGTGCCGGGCCTGCCGTTGCCACAAGGCGCGGTGGAGGGTGCGGATCACACCGTAGCGACGGAGGTCGATCCGCCGCCGTTCGATCAGGCGGCTCGCGCGGCGCTGCAAGCGGAGGCCGCCTCCCGCGCACCCGGGCTGGAGGGGCCGCCGATCCCGTTGGCGCCGCCCGCCCGGATGGGCGACGCTGCGGCCCGGCAACCGGGCGATGCTGACGACACGCGGCGGATCTCGCTGAATCTGCAGGGCGCAGGGCTCGCGGCCGCGTTCGACGCGTTCGCGCGGTTCACGGGGCTCAATATCGTCGTCAGCGAGCAGGTGCGCGGCACCGTCACGTTACGTCTGAACAATGTCCCTTGGCGCGATGCCTTCGACACGCTACTCGACACACACGCGCTCGCGATGACCCGGCGGGGCAACGTGATATGGGTCACGCCGGCGGTCGAACTGGCCGCCCGCGAACGCGAGCGCTTCGAAATGCACGCGCGGGCCGCCGATCTGGAGCCGCTTGCGAGCCGGACGTTCGCGCTGCACTACCCGCGCGCGCAGGACGTGCAGCGACTGCTGGCCGGCGCGACCGGCCAGCGGCTGCTGTCGAAGCGTGGCGCAGCGGCGGCCGATCCGCGCACGAACCTGCTGTTCGTCACCGATCTCGCGCCGCGTCTCGACCAGGTCGCGAGCCTGATCGAGGCGATCGACCGGCCGTCGCGGCAGGTCCGGATCGAGGCCCGCATCGTCGAGGGCGAGCAGGGTTTTTCGCGCAATCTCGGCGCACGCGTCGCGCTGCGCGCGCAGGAGCGGCCGCCGTCGGGCGAGAGCGCCACGTTTGCGACCGGTGCCCGCAATGCGCTCGACCTGGCTGCACGGCCGCTCGGCGGCTTCGAAGCGGCAACCGCCGGCTTCACGCTGTTCGCCGCGCCGCTCAGCCGTGTGCTCGACGTCGAACTGAGCGCGCTCGAGGCACAGGGGCGGGGGCAGATCGTTTCGAGCCCGCGCGTGGTGACCGCCGATCGCGTCAAGGCCATCGTCGAACAGGGGTCGGAGTTGCCGTACCAGGCGAAGGTGGGCAACGGCGTGAGCGGCGTGCAGTTCCGCCGGGCCACGCTCAAACTGGAGGTCGAGCCGCAAATCACGCCGGACGGGCGCGTGGTGCTCGACCTGGACGTGACGAAGGACAGCATCGGCGAGCCGACGGCGGCCGGCCCGGCGATTCATACGAAACACGTCCAGACGCGCGTCGAGGTCGAGAATGGCGGGACGGTCGCGATCGGCGGGATCTATGAACAACTGAACCGGAACGATGTGACGCGCGTGCCGCTCTTGGGCAAAATACCGTTTCTGGGCGCGCTTTTCCGGCACCGCGCGCAACGCGATCAGCGTAACGAACTGGTCGTCTTCATCACGCCGACCGTCGTCGATGCGCGCTGCAATGCGCGCGGCGCGGTCAGCGCGGATGCCGAGAAAACGGGGCCGGAAGCCGCCGGCGCAGGCTCGACAAGGCAGCCGCTTTGCCAGTAAGCTGCGCCACACACCAGCAAGATTGAAGCAGAGGAAGCCGTTGCAAGCGCGGGACCCACATGCAAACGTATTTTTCGTCGGCCTTATGGGAGCGGGTAAGACCACCGTGGGCCGTGCGGTCGCGCGTCGTCTCGACAGGACGTTCTTCGACTCCGACCACGAAATCGAGGCCCGCACGGGCGCGCGCATTCCGGTGATCTTCGAGATGGAGGGCGAGGCCGGGTTTCGCGATCGCGAAACGCAGGTGATCGCCGATCTCACGCAGCGCGAGAACATCGTGCTCGCGACGGGCGGCGGCGCGGTGCTGCGCCCGGAAAACCGCGACTGCCTGAAAAACCACGGCATCGTCGTCTACCTGCGCGCCAATCCGCACGATCTGTGGCTGCGCACGCGCAAGGACAAGAACCGCCCGCTGCTGCAGACCGAAGATCCGAAGGGCCGTCTCGAAGCGCTGTACGAGGTACGCGACCCGCTGTACCGCGAATGCGCGGATTTCGTCATCGAGACCGGCCGTCCGTCGGTCAACGGTCTCGTCAACATGGTGCTGATGCAACTCGAACTGGCCGGCGTCATCGCCAAGCCGCTACAAGCATGATTACTGTCAACGTCGACCTGGGCGACCGCGCCTATCCGATTCACATTGGCGCCGGCCTGATCGGCCGCGCCGAGCTGTTCGCGCCGCATATCAAGGGCTCGTCCGTCACGATCGTCACGAACACAACAGTCGATCCGCTCTATGGCGACGCGCTGCGTGCGGCGCTTGCGCCGCTCGGCAAGCGCGTGTCGACGGTCGTGCTGCCGGATGGCGAGGCGTACAAGAACTGGGAAACGCTGAACCTGATCTTCGACGGCCTGCTGACCGACCGCGCGGACCGCAAGACGACGCTCGTCGCGCTCGGCGGCGGCGTGATCGGCGACATGACGGGCTTTGCCGCCGCGTGCTACATGCGCGGCGTGCCGTTCATCCAGGTGCCGACGACGCTGCTGTCGCAAGTCGACTCGTCGGTCGGCGGCAAGACGGGCATCAACCACCCGCTCGGCAAGAACATGATCGGCGCGTTCTATCAGCCGCAGGCCGTGATCGCGGACATCGGCGCGCTGACGACCCTGCCCGACCGCGAACTGGCGGCCGGCGTCGCCGAGATCATCAAGACCGGCGCGATCGCCGATGCGGAATTCTTCGACTGGATCGAGGCGAACGTCGACGTGCTGAACCGTCGCGACCCGGCTGCGCTCGCGCATGCGGTGAAGCGCTCGTGCGAGATCAAGGCGAGCGTGGTGGCGGCCGACGAGCGCGAAGGCGGCCTGCGCGCGATCCTGAATTTCGGCCACACGTTCGGCCATGCGATCGAGGCCGGGCTCGGCTACGGCGAGTGGCTGCACGGTGAGGCGGTCGGTTGCGGGATGGTGATGGCGGGCGACCTGTCGGTACGGCTCGGCCTGCTCGACGAAGCGTCGCGGCAGCGTCTCGATGCGGTGATCGCGGCCGCGCACCTGCCGACCCGCGGGCCCGCGCTCGGCGATGCGCGCTACATGGACCTGATGCGCGTCGACAAGAAGGCCGAGGCCGGCGCGATCAAGTTCATCCTGCTGAAGCGATTCGGCGATACGCTGATCACGCAGGCGCCGGACGAAGCCGTGTTCGCCACACTGGCGCAGACCACCCGCTAACGGCGGCCCGGATGCCCCGGCGCCCCTGACATGGAGGAGACGTGAGCGAGACATCCAGCAGCACACTGCCCGAAGCCGGCCACGCGTCTGCTGCGCCGGTGGCCGAGCCGCCGACGCTGGCGGCGCTGGAAGCCCATCTCGCTCCGTATGCCGCACACGCGTCGCAGTCGCGCGGCCGTCGCCATCCGGAAGCACCGCCGGCGGCGCGCACCGAATTCCAGCGCGACCGCGACCGCATCGTCCATTCGACCGCATTTCGCCGGCTCGAATACAAGACGCAGGTCTTCGTCAATCACGAAGGCGACCTGTTCCGCACCCGCCTCACGCACAGTCTCGAAGTCGCGCAGATCGCGCGCTCGGTCGCGCGCAACCTGCGCCTGAACGAGGATCTCGTCGAGGCGATCTCGCTCGCGCACGACCTTGGGCATACGCCGTTCGGCCATGCCGGGCAGGACGCGCTGAATGCCTGCATGCGCGAGCATGGCGGCTTCGAGCACAACCTGCAGAGCCTCGCGGTCGTCGACGAGCTCGAGGAGCACTACGGTGCGTTCGACGGGCTGAACCTGTGCTTCGAGACGCGCGAAGGCATTCTGAAGCACTGCTCGCGCGAGAATGCGCGCAAGCTCGGCGCGCTCGGCGAGCGCTTCCTGCAGGGCCGCCAGCCGTCGCTCGAAGCGCAGCTCGCCAACATCGCGGACGAGATCGCGTACAACAACCACGACGTCGACGACGGCCTGCGTTCCGGCCTGATCACGATCGAGCAGCTCGCGGAAGTCGAGCTGTGGCAGCGCCACTACGAGGCGGCGCTCGCCGAATTCCCGCACCTCGAAGGCCGCCGTCTCGTGCACGAGACCGTGCGCCGCATCATCAACACGCTGATCGTCGACCTGATCGACGAGACGACGCGCAATCTCGCGCGTGTCGCGCCCGCTTCGCTCGACGACGTGCGCGCCGCGCCGCCGCTCGTGTCGCACAGCGAAACGGTCGCCGCGCAAGCGGCTGCCCTCAAGCGTTTCCTCTTCAAGAACCTCTATCGTCACTACAAGGTGATGCGCATGGCGAGCAAGGCGCAGCGCGTCGTCACCGGCCTGTTCGATGCGTTCATCGACGATCCGCGCCTGCTGCCGCCGCCATACCAGTCCGACGACACCGCGCAGCAGCCGCGCCTCGTCGCGCACTACATCGCCGGCATGACCGACCGCTTCGCGCTGAAGGAGTATCAGCGCCTGTTCGTCATCGGCGACAACTGACTGTCACAAACGATCACTAGACTTCGCCGGTTCAATGGCGACGGGAATGTTGCACACGCTGTTGGTAACGTTTTCATAGGAGAGAGGTCGATGAAGAAGAAGCCTGCGGGGACACTGGTTCGTTCGATCGCGCTCGGCGGCGCGCTGATGTTCGGGATGCAGCACGTGGCGCTCGCCGCGACGGAAATCCAGTTCTGGCATGCGATGGAGGCCGCGCTCGGCGAGCGGGTCAATGCGATCGCCGACCAGTTCAATGCGTCGCAGAGCGACTACAAGATCGTGCCGGTCTTCAAGGGCACCTACGACCAGGCGCTCGCGGCCGGCATCGCCGCCTATCGCAGCGGCAACGCGCCGGCGATCCTCCAGGTCTACGAAGTCGGCACGGCCACGATGATGCAGGCGAAGAAGGCCGTCGTGCCCGTCTACGACGTGTTCAAGCAGGCCGGCGTGCCGCTCGACGAAAAGGCGTTCGTGCCGACCATCGCGAGCTACTACAGCGACGCGAAGACGGGCCATCTCGTCTCGATGCCGTTCAACAGCTCGACACCGGTGCTGTACTACAACAAGGACGCGTTCAAGAAGGCCGGGCTCGACCCGAACCAGCCGCCGAAGACGTGGGCCGACGTGCAGGCCGATGCCGAGAAGCTGCGCAAGTCGGGGATGGCGTGCGGCTTCACGACCGGCTGGCAGGGCTGGATCCAGCTCGAGAACTACAGCGCGTGGCACGGGCTGCCGTTCGCGAGCCGCAACAACGGCTTCGACGGTACCGACGCGGCGCTCGAATTCAACAAGCCGCAGCAGATTGCGCACATCTCGTTCCTGCAGCAGATGGCGAAGGACGGCACGTTCACGTACGCGGGGCGCAAGGATGAGGCGTCGGCGAAGTTCTACAGCGGCGACTGCGGGATCCTGACGACGTCGTCGGGCGCGCTCGCGAACGTGCAGAAGTTCGCGAAGTTCAGCTACGGCACGGGCATGATGCCGTACGACGCGAACGTGAAGGGCGCTCCGCAGAACGCGATCATCGGCGGCGCGAGCCTGTGGGTGCTGGCGGGCAAGGATCCGGCGACCTACAAGGGCGTCGCGAAATTCCTCGCGTACCTGGCCTCGCCGGCGGTCGCCGCGAAGTGGCACCAGGACACAGGCTACCTGCCCGTGACGACCGCGGCGTACGACCTCACGCGCCAGCAGGGCTTCTACGCGAAGAACCCGAGCGCCGAAACCGCGATCAAGCAGATGCTGAACAAGCCGCCGCTGCCGTACACGAAGGGGCTGCGCCTGGGCAACATGCCGCAGATCCGCACGGTGGTCGACGAGGAGTTCGAACAGGTCTGGGCGCAGAAGAAATCGCCGAAGGACGCGCTCGATTCGGCCGCGTCGCGCGGCGACGAACTGCTGCGCCGCTTCGAGAAGTCGGGCGGCTGAGCCCGCATCGCACCGTGCCGCCGGCCGGCCGCGTCGCATCCAGTGCGGATGCGCGTGCCGGCTGGCGGCACGCCCCCTTTCCGTTACGCCTGACCGGATCTTCGCGATGCAATCCCGTTCCCGTTTCGGTACGAGCCTGCTGCCGTACCTGCTGATCGCGCCGCAGCTCGCGATCACCGCCGTGTTCTTCCTGTGGCCGGCCGGCGTCGCGCTATGGCAGTCGACGCAGATGCAGGACGCGTTCGGCACGTCGAGCGAATTCGTCGGCCTCGCGAACTTCACGCACCTGTTCGCCGATCCGCTATATCTCGATTCGTTCCGCACGACGCTCGTGTTCAGTTCGCTCGTCACGGTGAGCGGGCTCGTCGTGTCGCTGGTCCTCGCCGCGTGCGCCGACCGCGTGATCCGCGGCGCGCGCGTGTACCGCACGCTGCTGATCTGGCCGTACGCGGTCGCCCCGACCATCGCTGCCGTGCTGTGGGCGTTCCTGTTCAACCCGAGCATCGGCCTGATCACCTATGCGCTCGCGAAGAGCGGCATCGTGTGGAACCACGCGCTGAACGGCGGGCAGGCGATGTTCCTCGTCGTGCTCGCGTCGGTGTGGAAGCAGGTGAGCTACAACTTCCTGTTCTTCTACGCAGGCCTGCAGGCGATTCCGCGCTCGCTGATCGAGGCGGCGGCGATCGACGGCGCGGGGCCGGTGCGGCGCTTCTTCAACATCGTGCTGCCGCTGCTGTCGCCCACCAGCTTCTTCCTGCTGGTCGTGAACCTCGTCTACGCGTTCTTCGACACGTTCCCGGTGATCGACGCGGCCACCGGCGGCGGCCCGGCGCAGAGCACGAAGACGCTGATCTACAAGATCTTCGCGGAAGGCTTCCAGGGGCTCGACATCGGCAGCTCGGGCGCACAGTCGGTCGTGCTGATGATCATCGTCGTCGGGCTCACGGTGATCCAGTTCCGCTTCGTCGAACGCAGGGTGCAATACGCATGATCGAAAATCGCAAGGGCTTCGACCTGTTCTGCCACGCGGTGCTGATCGCGGGTGTGGTGCTGATCGTGTTTCCCGTCTACGTCGCGTTCTGCGCGGCGACGATGAACGCGCAGGAAGTGTTCACGGTGCCGCTGTCGCTCGTGCCGAGCACGCACCTGTTCGAGAACGTCGCGTACATCTGGGGGCACGGCAGCGGCGGCACGACCGCGCCGTTCGGCCGCCTGCTCGTGAACAGCTTCGCGATGGCGCTCGGCATCGCGGTGGGCAAGATCGCGGTGTCGATCCTGTCCGCGTACGCGATCGTCTATTTCCGCTTCCCGTTCCGCAACACGGCGTTCTGGCTGATCTTCGTCACGCTGATGCTGCCGGTGGAAGTGCGGATCTTCCCGACCGTGCAGGTCGTGTCGACGCTGCACCTGACGAACACCTACGCGGGGCTCACGCTGCCGCTGATCGCATCGGCGACCGCGACGTTCCTGTTCCGCCAGTTCTTCATGACGTTGCCCGACGAGCTGATGGATGCCGCGCGCATCGACGGCGCGGGGCCGCTGCGGTTCTTCTGGGACGTCGTGCTGCCGCTGTCGAAGACGAGCATCGCGGCGCTGTTCGTGATCACCTTCATCTACGGCTGGAACCAGTATCTGTGGCCGATCCTGATCACGACGGAGGCCTCGCTGTCGACGGCGGTGGTGGGCATCAAGACGATGATCGCGAGCGGCGACGCCGCGACCGAATGGCAATACGTGATGGCGGCGACGCTGCTGGGAATGATCCCGCCGCTCGTCGTCGTGCTGGCGATGCAGCGCTGGTTCGTGCGCGGCCTCGTCGATTCCGAGAAATAAATGACGGACGGCAACCGGGAGAAAGACCAAGAATGGCTGCGCTGAGCTTGAAGGGCGTCAGGAAATCCTACGACGGCAAGCAGCACGTGCTGCATGGCATCGACGTGGAGATCGCCGACGGCGAATTCATCGTGCTGGTCGGCCCGTCGGGCTGCGGCAAGTCGACGTTGCTGCGGATGATCGCGGGGCTCGAGACGGTGACGGACGGCGAGATCGCGATCGGCGAGCGTGTCGTCAACGCGCTGGAGCCGAAGGATCGCGACATCGCGATGGTGTTCCAGAACTATGCGCTGTACCCGCACATGACGGTCGCGCAGAACATGGGCTACGGGCTGAAGATCCGCGGGATCGAGCGCGCGACGATCGATTCGCGGGTGGCCGCGGCCGCGAAGATCCTCGAGCTCGAGCCGCTGCTCGCGCGGCGGCCGCGCGAGCTGTCGGGCGGCCAGCGGCAGCGTGTCGCGATGGGGCGCGCGATCGTGCGCGAGCCGTCGGTGTTCCTGTTCGACGAGCCGTTGTCGAACCTCGACGCGAAGCTGCGCGTGCAGATGCGGCTCGAGATCCAGCGGCTGCATGCGCGGCTCGCGACGACGAGCGTCTACGTGACGCACGACCAGATCGAGGCGATGACGCTCGCGCAGCGCGTGATCGTGATGAACCGCGGCTACGCGGAGCAGATCGGCGCGCCGGTCGACGTGTACGAGAAGCCGGCGACGGTGTTCGTCGCGGGCTTCATCGGCTCGCCGGCGATGAACCTGATGCACGGCCGGCTGTCGGACGACGGCGCGACGTTTACGGTCGCGGGCGGCGGCCCCGCGCTGCCGGTCGCGGGCGCGCCCGGCATCGGCGCGGCAATCGCCACCGGGCGCGACTGGGTGCTCGGTGTGCGTCCGGAACACATGACGCCGCAGCCGGGCGTCGCGCAGGCGACGCTGCCGGTCGACTCGTGCGAGCTGCTCGGCGCGGACAATCTCGCGCACGGCCGCTGGGGCAGTCACGACGTCGCGGTACGCCTGCCGCACGCGGACCGTCCCGCGCGCGGCACGGCGCTGGCGGCTGCGTTGCCGGCGCACCGCCTGCATTTCTTCGATCCCGAGACCGGCAAGCGTGCCGGCTGACCCTGCTGACCTTGCCGAGAGACCGACGATGACGACCCGTACCGACTGGTGGCCTTATCCGCGCGTCGTCGCCCATCGCGGCGGCGGCACGCTCGCGCCGGAGAACACGCTCGCCGCGCTCTACGAGGGCGCGCGCCGTGGCCACCGGATGGTCGAGTTCGACGCGAAGCTGTCGGCCGACGACGTGACGTTCCTGCTGCACGACGACACGGTCGACCGCACGTCGAACGGTCACGGCGCGGCGGCGGGCATGCGTTATGACGCGCTGGCCGCGCTCGACGCGGGCACGTGGCGCGACGCGCGCTTCGCGGGCGAGCGGATGCCGACGCTCGAGGCGGCGGCGGCGCGCTGCCTCGCCCACGGGCTGGCAGCGAATGTCGAGATCAAGCCGTGCCCGGGGCGCGAGATTGAGACCGGGCATCGCGTGGCGGCCGACGCGGCCGCGTACTGGCGTGATGCCGCGATTGCGCCGCTCCTGTCGTCGTTCTCGTTCGACGCACTGCAACAGGCACGCGCGACGGCGCCTGCGCTGCCGCGCGGGATGCTCTACGAGTCCGTGCCGGACGATTGGCATGCGCAGGTCGTCGGCGCGCTCGGCTGCGTTTCGTTGCATGCAGACCACACACAGCTCGACGAACCGCTCGTGCGCGCGATCAAGGCGGCCGGGCTGCGCATCCTGGTTTACACGGTGAACGACCTCGAGCGGGCACGCGAACTCGCCCGCTGGGGCGTCGACGCGGTCTGCACGGACCGGATCGACCTGATCGGCCCGGCAGCGCTGGACGACATCGCCATCCCCTGACGGCCGCGACAACGGCCGGCGAAACCGGCGTCAGGAACGTGCCTGATGCGAAAAAACGACGCCCCGACGGGATTCCCGCCGGGGCGTTTCGCATCGTGGAGACGTTACGTCACGAAAAATCCGCTACAAATTGCAGCAGGATTAACCATTCCCCAAATATTCGACTACGCTTAGAAGCGGTAGCCGAGGTTCAGGTACGTGACGATCGGGTTCAGCGAGATCTTCGCTTTCGACGTTTCGGTCAGGGTGCCGACCGGCGTCCGGCGGGCCGTCGTGAAGGTCGCGGTCACGCTGACAGGGATGTACGAGAGCGACAGCCCCGCGAACCAGTGCTTCGTGAAGTTGTACGTGAAGCCGGCGTTGAAGACGGGCGCCCACTGGTTGCTGGTCGTCGCGCTGGTCGGGCCGCCGAGCACGCCGTTCTCGAACGTGCCGTTGGTGATCTTCGCGCCGGTGAACCAGACATACGTCGCGCCGACGCCGACATACGGACGGAACTTCGCATTGGCGTCGTTGAAGTGGTAGCGCAGCAAGACGGCGGGGCTCCACTGGTACGCGCGGCCGAGTACGCCGAATCTATCGAACTGACCCTTGCCGGTAATGTCGAACTTCGGCGGTATCCCCATCACGAGCTCGGTGGAGATATGGTCGGTGACGAAGTAACCCGCCGCGAGCCCCAGCGTGTCGGCGTCGTTGATGCCCGCGCCGGTGTTGGGAATGGATTGGTTGATGGGCGTGCCGCCTACGCGGTAGACGAACAGCGGGTCGCTGCTGTCCTGCGGCGAAAGGTGCAGCCAGCCGGTGCTGACGTAGAAATCACCTGCGGATTGTGCGTGTGCCGTACCGCCCGCGAATGCGAGCGCTGCGGCCCCCGTAATGGCCAGTTTTCGTTTCATTGTGTCTCCTCCGATCAAAGGCGTGCTCATTATGACGACTGCGTTTAAAACCAAACAAGCTCGTAAGTTAGAGTTTTCTCCCTAGGTTTCGTACGACCGTACGCTTTCGCGCCCAGCGGGGACAGGCATTCTACGCAGGTGCGCACTTTCGGACCCCCGGGTATTTCCTAACGCGTTCAAACGGACATTCAGCATGGCACGGTTAGCACGACTCTACGTTCCCGACCAGCCGCAGCACGTGATACTGCGCGGCCTGGATCAGCAACCCGCGTTCGTCGACGACCAGGACTACGAACTCTTCATCGATTGCCTGAAGGCCGCCGCGCGCGATCATCACCTGTCGGTGCACGCCTACGTGCTGCTGCCCCGCCAGGTGCAACTGCTCGTGACGCCGAGCGACGAAGCGAGCCTGCCGAAAGCGATGCAGGCCGTCGGTCGCCGCTACGTCGCGCATTTCAACCGGCGCTATTCGCGGCGCGGCACCCTGTGGGAAGGCCGCTATCGCGCGACCGTGATCGAAGGCGAGCGCTATTTCCTGCTCGCGAGCCGCGTGGTCGAGATGAGCCCGGTGCGCGCGCAGCTCGTCGCGACGCCCGAGGCCTATCGCTGGTCGAGCTACCGGCACCACGTCGGGCTCACCGTCGACAGCCTGATCACCGACCATCCGCTCTACTGGGCGCTCGGCAATACGCCGTTCGACCGCCAGCGCGCGTACAAGGAGCTATGCGAGCAGCCGCTCGACGAGCGCCAGGCCGACCAGCTGCAGCAGGCGACGTTGAAGGGCTGGGTGCTCGGCGGCGAGAATTATCGCGAGTGGGCGGCGCGTACCGCGAACCGGCGCGTGTCGCCGCTGCCGCGCGGACGCCCCAGAAAGGTGCGTGAAAACACGCCGCCGATCCAGCAGTAACGCAGGAATGTCGGTTCAGGAGGCGGCGCTGCGGGCGCCGCTTCTTTTTGCACCAAAACGATACGGCCCCAATAAAACGGCACCAGATCGAGGCATCCATTTTATTGGGGTTCGATCAAGCGGTTTTTGTTGCTATTCCTTTGATTCGTCGCGTATATTCCGAATTCCGGTGGCCCGGGCGAAGCATGCCCATCCACGGTCGGCCGTGCCGTCTCCCGTCGGGAGCGGGATCGACGGCAACAAGAAAATGGTTCAACGGCCTCCAGGCCCCCTTTACGACGGTGTCCCCATGAACGACCACCAGCAGCCGCTCGCCGCGGTGCCCGCCGCACAAGGTCTGTATGACCCGCAAAACGAACACGACGCCTGTGGCGTCGGCTTCGTCGCTCACATCAAGGGCAAGAAGAGCCACGAGATCATTCAGCAGGGCCTGAAGATCCTCGAGAACCTCGATCACCGTGGCGCGGTCGGCGCCGATCCGCTGATGGGCGACGGCGCGGGCATCCTGATCCAGATTCCGGACGCGTTCTATCGCGAGGAAATGGCGAAGCAGGGCGTGAACCTGCCGCCGGCCGGCGAATATGGGGTCGGCATGATCTTCCTGCCGAAGGAAAACGCATCGCGTCTCGCGTGCGAGCAGGAGCTCGAGCGGACGGTGAAGGCCGAAGGCCAGGTCGTGCTCGGCTGGCGCGACGTGCCGGTCGATCATGCGATGCCGATTTCGCCGACGGTCAAGGCGAGCGAGCCGCTGATCCGCCAGATCTTCATCGGCCGCGGCAAGGACATCATGGTGACGGACGCGCTCGAGCGGAAGCTGTACGTGATCCGCAAGACGGCGAGCCACCGCATCCAGGCGCTGAAGCTCAAGCACGGCAAGGAATACTTCGTGCCGTCGATGTCGGCGCGCACGATCGTCTACAAGGGGCTGCTGCTCGCGGGCCAGGTCGGCGTGTATTACCGCGACCTGCAGGACGCGCGTGTCGTGTCGGCGCTCGCGCTCGTGCACCAGCGCTTCTCGACCAACACGTTCCCGGCGTGGGAGCTCGCTCACCCGTACCGGATGATCGCGCACAACGGCGAGATCAACACCGTGAAGGGCAACGTGAACTGGCTGAACGCGCGTACCGGCGCGATCGCGTCGCACGTGCTCGCCGACGATCTGCCGAAGCTGTGGCCGCTGATCTATCCGGGCCAGTCGGATACCGCGTCGTTCGACAACTGTCTCGAGCTGCTGGTGATGGCCGGCTACCCGCTCGTGCACGCGGTGATGATGATGATCCCGGAAGCGTGGGAACAGCACACGCTGATGGACGAGAACCGCCGCGCGTTCTACGAATACCACGCCGCGATGATGGAGCCGTGGGACGGCCCGGCCGCGATCGCGTTCACCGACGGCCGCCAGATCGGCGCGACGCTCGACCGTAACGGCCTGCGTCCGGCGCGCTACATCGTCACCGACGACGACCTCGTCATCATGGCGTCGGAAGCCGGCACGCTGCCGATCCCCGAATCGAAGATCGTCAAGAAGTGGCGCCTGCAGCCGGGCAAGATGTTCCTGATCGACATGGAACACGGCCGCATCATCGACGACAAGGAACTGAAGGACAACCTCGCGAACGCGAAGCCGTACAAGAGCTGGATCGACGCCGTGCGCATCAAGCTCGACGAGATCGAGCCGAAGGCCGAGGAAGTCGCGGCCGGCCGCACGCAGGGCGCCGCGCTGCTCGACCGCCAGCAGGCGTTCGGCTATACGCAGGAAGACCTGAAGTTCCTGATGGCGCCGATGGCGCAGCAGGGTGAGGAAGCCGTCGGTTCGATGGGCAACGACTCGCCGCTCGCGGTGATGTCGAACAAGAACAAGACGCTCTATCACTACTTCAAGCAACTGTTCGCGCAGGTCACGAACCCGCCGATCGACCCGATCCGCGAGAACATGGTCATGTCGCTCGTGTCGTTCATCGGCCCGAAGCCGAACCTGCTCGACACGAACAACATCAACCCGCCGATGCGTCTCGAAGTGTCGCAGCCGGTGCTCGACTTCAAGGACATCGCAAAGATCCGCGCGATCGACCAGTACACCGGCGGCAAGTTCAGCGCGTACGAACTGAACATCTGCTACCCGGTTGCGTGGGGCAAGGAAGGCATCGAGGCGCGCCTCGCGTCGCTGTGCGCGGAAGCCGTCGACGCGGTGAAGTCGGGCTACAACATGCTGATCGTGTCGGACCGCAAGACGGACGCCGAGCATGTCGCGATTCCGGCGCTGCTCGCCACGTCGGCGATCCACTCGCACCTCGTCCAGCAGGGGCTGCGCACGAGCACGGGCCTCGTCGTCGAGACGGGCTCCGCACGTGAGACGCACCACTTCGCGCTGCTCGCGGGCTACGGCGCGGAAGCCGTGCACCCGTACCTCGCGATGGAAACGCTCGCGAAGATGGCCGAAGGGCTGCCGGGCGACCTGTCGCCGGAGAAGGCCGTCTACAACTTCACGAAGGCAGTCGGCAAGGGCCTGCAGAAGGTGATGTCGAAGATGGGCATCTCGACGTACATGTCGTACACGGGCGCGCAGATCTTCGAAGCGCTCGGCCTGTCGAGCGACCTGGTCGAGAAGTACTTCAAGGGCACGGCGTCGAAGGTCGGCGGCATCGGCCTGTTCGAAGTCGCGGAAGAGGCGATCCGCCTGCACCGCGACGCGTTCGGCGACAGCCCGGTCCTGCGCGACATGCTCGACGCGGGCGGCGAGTATGCGTACCGCGTGCGTGGCGAAGACCACATGTGGACGCCGGATTCGATCGCGAAGCTGCAGCACGCGACGCGCAGCAACTCGTACCAGACGTACAAGGAATACGCGCACCTGATCAACGACCAGACCAAGCGTCACATGACGTTCCGCGGCCTGTTCGAGTTCAAGGTCGAGCCGACCAAGGCGATCCCGATCGACGACGTCGAACCGGCGAAGGACATCGTCAAGCGCTTCGCGACGGGCGCGATGTCGCTCGGTTCGATCAGCACCGAAGCGCACGCAACGCTTGCGATCGCGATGAACCGGATCGGCGGCAAGTCGAACACCGGTGAAGGCGGCGAAGACGAGAAGCGTTACCGCAACGAACTGCGCGGCATTCCGATCAAGTCGGGCGAGACGCTGAAGTCGGTGATCGGCGATGAAATCGTCAGCGACATTCCGCTGAAGGACGGCGATTCGCTGCGCTCGAAGATCAAGCAGGTCGCGTCGGGCCGCTTCGGCGTCACCGCCGAGTACCTCGCGTCGGCCGACCAGATCCAGATCAAGATGGCGCAGGGCGCGAAGCCGGGCGAAGGCGGCCAGCTGCCGGGCCACAAGGTGTCCGAATACATCGGCAAGCTGCGTTACTCGGTGCCGGGCGTCGGCCTGATCTCGCCGCCGCCGCACCACGACATCTACTCGATCGAGGATCTGGCGCAACTGATCCACGACCTGAAGAACGTGAACCCGAGCGCGAGCATCTCCGTGAAGCTCGTGTCGGAAGTGGGCGTCGGCACGGTCGCGGCCGGTGTCGCGAAGGCGAAGGCCGATCACGTCGTGATCGCCGGCCATGACGGCGGCACGGGTGCGTCGCCGCTGTCGTCGGTCAAGCATGCGGGCACGCCGTGGGAACTCGGCCTGGCCGAAACGCAGCAGACGCTGGTGCTGAACCGCCTGCGCGGCCGCATTCGCGTGCAGGCCGACGGCCAGATGAAGACGGGCCGCGACGTCGTGATCGGCGCGCTGCTCGGCGCGGACGAATTCGGCTTCGCGACGGCACCGCTCGTCGTCGAAGGCTGCATCATGATGCGCAAGTGCCACCTGAACACGTGCCCGGTCGGCGTCGCGACGCAGGATCCGGTGCTGCGTGCGAAGTTCAAGGGCCAGCCCGAGCACGTCGTGAACTACTTCTTCTTCGTCGCCGAGGAAGTGCGCGAGATCATGGCGCAGCTCGGCGTCGCGAAGTTCGACGACCTGATCGGCCGCGCCGACCTGCTCGACACCCGCAAGGGCATCGAGCACTGGAAGGCGAAGGGCCTCGACTTCTCGCGCGTGTTCTACCAGCCGGAAGAATGCGAGGACGTCGCGCCGCGTCACGTCGACGTGCAGGATCACGGCCTCGAGCGCGCGCTCGACCACGTGCTGATCGAGAAGGCGAAGGCCGCGATCGAGAACGGCGAGCATGTGTCGTTCATCCAGCCGGTGCGCAACGTGAACCGGACGGTCGGCGCGATGCTGTCGGGCGTGATCGCGAAGAAGCACGGCCATGACGGCCTGGCCGACGACGCGGTGCACATCCAGCTGAAGGGCACGGCCGGCCAGAGCTTCGGCGCGTTCCTCGCGAAGGGCGTGACGCTCGACCTCGTCGGCGACGGCAACGACTACGTCGGCAAGGGCCTGTCGGGCGGCCGGATCATCATCCGCCCGACCAACGACTTCCGCGGCAAGTCCGAGGAAAACATCATCTGCGGCAACACGGTGATGTACGGCGCGATCGAAGGCGAATCGTTCTTCCGCGGCGTGGCGGGCGAGCGCTTCTGCGTGCGCAACTCGGGGGCGACGGCGGTCGTCGAAGGCACGGGCGATCACGGTTGCGAATACATGACGGGCGGCACGGTCGTCGTGCTCGGCGAGACCGGGCGCAACTTCGCGGCCGGCATGTCGGGCGGTCTCGCGTACATCTACGATCCGGAAGGCACGTTCGCGGCGAAGTGCAACAAGTCGATGGTCGCGCTCGAGCCGGTGCTGCAGCAGGCCGAGCAGGAGCGCACGGTCGACCGCGCGCTCTGGCACGAAGGCACGACGGACGAAGCGCTGCTCAAGGGGCTCGTCGAGCGTCATTTCCAGTTCACGGGTTCGCCGCGCGCGAAGTCGCTGCTGGAAAACTGGGACGCGGCGCGCCGCCAGTTCGTGAAGGTGTTCCCGCACGAATACAAGCGCGCGCTGGGCGAGATCGGTGCGAAGAAGGCGGCGAAGGAAGAACTGGCCGCCTGAGCGACGAACGACATAGCGAATGCCGCGCGCGCATGATTGCCGCGCGCGGCTCCCCCACCCGATACACCGAACAGAAGAGCACCTTATGGGCAAGGCAACCGGTTTTCTGGAGTTCGAACGCCGCCACGAGGCGTACGAAGCACCGCTCACGCGCGTGAAGCACTACAAGGAGTTCGTCGCGGCACTGACCGACGCGGACGCGAAGGTCCAGGGCGCGCGCTGCATGGATTGCGGCATCCCGTTCTGCAACAACGGCTGCCCGGTCAACAACATCATTCCGGACTTCAACGATCTCGTTTACCGCCAGGACTGGCAGCAGGCGATCGAAGTCCTGCACTCGACCAACAACTTCCCGGAATTCACGGGCCGCATCTGCCCGGCGCCGTGCGAAGCCGCCTGTACGCTCGGGATCAACGACGATCCGGTCGGCATCAAGTCGATCGAGCACGCGATCATCGACAAGGCCTGGGCGGAAGGCTGGGTGAAGCCGCTGCCGGCCGAGCACAAGACGGGCAAGAAGGTCGCGGTCGTCGGTTCGGGCCCCGCGGGCCTCGCCGCCGCGCAGCAGCTCGCACGCGCGGGCCACGACGTGACGGTGTTCGAGAAGAACGACCGCGTCGGCGGCCTGCTGCGCTACGGGATTCCCGACTTCAAGCTCGAGAAGTGGCTGATCGACCGCCGCATGCGCCAGATGGAAGCGGAAGGCGTGACGTTCCGCACCAGCGTGTTCATCGGCAAGGATCCGCTGCCCGAGTCGATCGGCAGCCTCGCGAAGGAAACCATCTCGCCGGACACGCTGAAGGAAGAATTCGACGCGGTCGTGATCGCGGGCGGCTCGGAAACGCCGCGCGACCTGCCGGTGCCGGGCCGCGAACTCGCGGGCGTGCATTACGCGATGGACTTCCTGCCGCAGCAGAACCGCGTGAACGCGGGTGACAAGCTCGTCGACCAGTTGCTCGCGAAGGGCAAGCACGTGATCGTGATCGGTGGTGGCGACACGGGTTCGGACTGCGTCGGCACGTCGAACCGTCACGGTGCGAAGCAGGTCACGCAGTTCGAGCTGCTGCCGCAGCCGCCGGAAGAGGAAAACAAGCCGCTGGTGTGGCCGTACTGGCCGATCAAGCTGCGCACGTCGTCGTCGCACGAGGAAGGTTGCGAGCGCGACTGGGCGGTCGCGACGAAGCGTCTCGAAGGCAAGAACGGCAAGGTCGAGAAGCTGATCGCGGTGCGCGTCGAGTGGAAGGACGGCAAGATGCAGGAAGTGCCGGGTTCCGAGTTCGAAATGAAGGCCGACCTCGTGCTGCTCGCGATGGGCTTCACGCAACCGGCAGCCCCCGTGCTCGAGGCATTCGGCGTCGCGAAGGATGCGCGCGGCAATGCGCGTGCGGCGACCGAAGGTGATCGTTCGTACTACACGTCGGTCGACAAGGTGTTCGCGGCGGGCGACATGCGCCGCGGCCAGTCGCTCGTGGTGTGGGCGATCCGCGAAGGCCGCCAGTGCGCACGCTCGGTCGATGCGTACCTGATGGGGCATTCGAACTTGCCGCGATAAGCTGAATCTCGCGAGCGGGTTTTGACGAAAGGCGGGCGTCCGGAAGGGCGCCCGCTTTTTTATGCGTGCGCCGGATGGCCGTTGCCGCTTAACATGCGCGAATCAGGGTTCAGGCGTTGGCCGGGCGACGGTCGAAGCCTGTTTCAGCCACGAACGTATCGCGCAGTCCATGTCTCGAGAAACCGCCCCGGAAATCACCCGACCGTGCTTGACGGACGACGGCCAGCGCGTCCGGCTGGACGAGGCCGTCGCGCTGCTGCTTTCGTTCGGCCGCGGTCTTCACGTCGAGGATCACGCTTTCGTCGGACGGCAGCGGCCGATCGAAATCGAGCAACACATTGCCGACGCGATCCACGCCCGGGTGGCGCTCGAGGGCTTCGCCCAGTTCACCCCCAGCGACGACGTGCGGGGCACCCTACCGCTCGCGGCGATGCGCGACATGGTGACGAGCCTCGTGCAGGCCGGCATTCCGCCGGTGTTCGCGTTCGTGTGCGACGAATTCTGGCTCACGTACTGGCGGTTGCACCGGATTGTCCAGGCGGCGCTGGGTGCCGACACCTACCAGTTGATGCCGGATTTCTGGGTATGGCACGTCCGCGCGAACGCGGGGCAGGCCGGCTGGAGCATGCATCGCGATGCGGGGGCGAGATCGCTGCTGCCGGACGGGCGCGCCGGCGCGCTGTCGCTGTGGATCCCGCTGACGCCCGTCGATTCGTCCACCGGTTGCGTGATGCTGCTGCCGAAGCATCGCGATCCCGACTATGGAACGGATCGCGTGTCGCAGGCCGAATTCGACGTGCGGGACATCCGCGCGCTTCCCGGGCTCGCCGGCGACCTGATGATGTGGAGCCAGGCCGTGCTGCACTGGGGCAGCCGCGGCAGCCCGCTGTCGGACCTGCCGCGGATCAGCATGTCGATGGGCGTGCAGGTCGACAGCCTGGGCCCGCTGAATCCGCCGCTGCTGAAATCCGACGTGTTGCCGGATGCCGGATTGCGGCTCGAACTGATCGCCAAGCAGATCCTGCAGTACGAGCGATTCGCGTCGATCGAACCTGCCTGGGCGCATTTTGCGCGCGTCTTGCTCGCCAGCGGATTGTCCGGGCTGGTCTTTGATGTTCCGGCCGAATGGCGGCCTCGCTGACGCAACGAAGCGTGCCCGCGTCGTTCGGACAGGAGACCGCGAATAACCCGCCGATATCTTTCATTTTGTAATGTTCCTTGCGAACTGTCATATCATGTCGCCCCTCGGGCCGCATTCGCGGTGGCAGCATGTGACTGACCCTATTTACAAGGACTCTGGATGGAAGCACTCGTGCAAGGGCTGATCGACGCCGTCAACGGCGTGTTGTGGAACTACGTGCTGATCGCGCTGCTGCTCGGCGTGGGCCTGTGGTTCACGCTGCGGTTCCGGATGATCCAGCTGAAGGCGCTGTTGCTCAGCGTGAAGCTGGTCGGCAGCAAGGGCGAGCCGGGCAGCATCTCGTCGTTCCAGGCGTTCGCGACCGGGCTCGCGAGCCGCGTCGGCACCGGCAACATCGCCGGCGTCGCGGTCGCGCTGACCGTCGGCGGGCCGGGCGCGATCTTCTGGATGTGGATGACGGCGCTGGTCGGGATGTCGTCCGCGTTCGTCGAGGCGACGCTCGCGCAGATCTTCAAGGTGTCGCATCCGGACGGCAGCTATCGCGGCGGCCCCGCGTACTACATCCAGACGGGCCTGCGCTCGCGCGGCTTCGGCGTGCTGTTCTCGCTGTCGCTGATCCTCGCGTTCGGCTTCGTGTTCAATGCGGTGCAGGCCAACGCGATCGCCGATGCGTTCGACACGTCGTTCGGCTGGAGCCGCGCGACGGTCGGTCTCGGGCTCGTGCTGCTGACCGCGCCGATCATCTTCGGCGGGATTCGCCGGATCGCGGCGGTTGCGCAGGTGATCGTGCCGCTGATGGCGATCGGCTACCTCGCGCTCGCGGTCTATGCGGTCGCGACGCATATTGCGCTGGTGCCGGGCGTGATCGCGCTGATCGTGAAGAGCGCGTTCGGTCTCGAACAGGCGGCGGGTGGCCTGACGGGCTATGCGGTCAGCCAGGCGGTCGCGATGGGCGTGAAGCGCGGGCTGTTCTCGAACGAGGCCGGCATGGGTAGCGCGCCGAATGCGGCGGCAACGGCCAGCACGCGGCATCCGGTCGTGCAGGGGCTGATCCAGATGCTCGGCGTGTTCGTCGACACGATCGTGATCTGCAGCGCGACCGCCTTCGTGATTCTGCTGTCGGGCCAGTACGAACTCGGCACCGGCATGGAAGGCGCGGCGCTCACGCAGCGCTCGATCGCGAGCCACGTCGGCGACTGGGGCGGCATCTACATGGCGTTCGCGATCTTCTTCTTCGCGTACTCGTCGGTGATCGGCAACTACGCGTATGCGGAAGGCAACGTCGAATTCATCACGAAGCGGCGCGGCGTGCTGCCGCTGTTCCGCGTCGCGGTGCTCGCGATGGTGATGTTCGGCAGCGTCGGGCAACTGCCGCTCGTATGGGCGATGGCCGATACGAGCATGGGGCTGATGGCGATCATCAACCTGATCGCGATCCTTGCGCTCGGCAAGTACGCGCACGCGGCTTGGCGCGACTATCGCCGCCAGCGCGCGGCAGGCGTGGCCGATCCGGTGTTCACGCGCAACACGATTCCGGAGCTCGCGAACGTGCTGCCGACCGACGTGTGGGGCGAGCATGGCCCGCTGCCGCAACGTCCGGCCGCGGCTGATCCGGCGCGCGCGCCGCGCGCGGTGGCGAGCGAGTCATGAACGGCGACCGGCTGCGCGTGTTCGTCGCGCTGATGCCCGATGCGGCATCGCGCGACGCGCTGCACGCGTTGCCGGTTACCCGTGGCGCGCGGCGTCCGCTGCCCGCGCAACTGCATGTGACGCTCGCGTTCGTCGGCGCGATCGAGCGGGCGTGCTGCGACGCGCTGGCCGCGTGCCTGCCGGCGCTCGCGGCCGCGCATGCACTGCCGTTGATGCCGGTCGAACGGATCGCGTGGTGGCC
>NZ_JAAGPC010000461.1:0-606 GCF_017104595.1 Burkholderia sp. Tr-20390
GCGACCACCGGCTCCGGAACGACGTTTTGCGGGCCTTCATTGGTGATTCTGAGGATCGTCGCGAGCGCGGTTCCGGCGATCACGTCGAGCGCGGTGCCGACGCCGACATGGGTGAAACGCCCCAGTGCCAGACCCTGCTCGATATGCGGCGGCAGGAACACGTAGATCAGGCTGCTCGGCCCCGCGGAATGCAGGCCGGCCGCGCAAATGAAGCGCGCCAGCAGCGGATACGCGCGCGCCGCGTGCAGGAACATGCGCACACCACACGCGATGCGGAGCGCCGGATCCTCATAACCGTGGACTTCCGCTTCGATCAAACGCAGCAACTCGTCGTTCAGTTCCTGCGTCACCGCCGCGAGCAGATCCTCGTTGGTGCGGAAGTACTTGTAGAACGTGCCCTGCGACACGTCTGCGGCTGCAATGACGTCCTGGATGACGCTTGCGCCGACTCCCTTTTCTGCGAACACGAGCATCGCGCTTTCGATCAGGCGGGCGCGCATGCGTTCGCGTCGCTCCGCCGCGACGCGGGTCCGATGGTCAACGGTCGTTTCATTCATGGCGGGAATTATACGGCGACGCAACAGACGCTCCGGCTGGCTAGGTGAA
>NZ_JAAGPC010000462.1:0-597 GCF_017104595.1 Burkholderia sp. Tr-20390
GCGTCGTGCACTTCGCGCTGCAGCTGTCGCACTACGCGTTCCTGCTGCAGGACGACCTGTACATCGCGACCTACCTCAGCTCGCTGAAGATGGCCGCCGTCTCGACGGTGCTGTGCCTGCTGATCGGCTATCCGATGGCGTACTACATCGCGCGCTCGGAACCGAACCGCCGCAACGTGCTGATGATGGCCGTGATGTTGCCGTTCTGGACGTCGTTCCTGATCCGCGTGTATGCCTGGATCGGCATCCTGAAGGACGACGGGCTCCTGAACCACACGCTGATCGCGCTCGGCATCATCCACACGCCGCTGCGCCTCTATCACAGCGATGCAGGCGTCTACATCGGGATGGTCTATTCGTACCTGCCGTTCATGGTGATGCCGCTGTACGCGCACCTCGTGAAGATGGACCTCACGCTGCTCGAAGCCGCGTACGACCTCGGCGCGAAACCGTGGGTCGCGTTCACGCGGATCACGCTGCCGCTGTCGAAGAACGGGATCATCGCCGGCAGCCTGCTGGTGTTCATCCCGGCGGTGGGCGAGTACGTGATTCCGGAGCTGCTCGGCGGCGCCGACACGCTGATGATCGGCCGCGTGA
>NZ_JAAGPC010000463.1:0-219 GCF_017104595.1 Burkholderia sp. Tr-20390
ATGGCATGGTGTAGAGCTCGGTGTTCGCCGTGTCATGAAAATACAAAAAGATAATCATTGACGTATAGCGGGAGTGTGTAGATGTCATCACGTCATTGCACACACGAACCACCTCGACAGTCCTCGCACCACATCTAACAGTCGGGACACGGAGACGCTGTGTGACGCACGTGCATGAGATGCTGTTGTGCTAGAGTAGCTGTAACTTTTTTTTTTTTT
>NZ_JAAGPC010000464.1:0-575 GCF_017104595.1 Burkholderia sp. Tr-20390
TTCGCAGGCTACCGCGTCCTTCATCGCCTGTGATCGCCAAGGCATCCACCACATGCACTTGTTCGCTTGACCCTATAACGAGTCTGTCTCGTTACAGGTTGAGTTCTCGCGTTGTGCCGTATTCCAATTGAGTCAAACATAGAGTTCGAATCATCTTGAGATACATCGATACAATCACAACCCGGATAGTTTCCACGTCCATCTCAAGACGCTTCCGCTATCCAAATTACTTGCTTCTTCCAGATTGTTAAAGAACGACAGCCGATACTTTCGTACCGCTCTGACTGGCTCAATCGCCAATGAGAAAAACTCGAACCAAACTTCATTCGAATGTTTGTCATTGATGATTATCGAAAGCGGCCGGCATTATAACCGGTTAAACCGCTAACAGACAGTCTTTCTGTCTTTATCAACAGCCGATAAGCGTGAGCGCTCAACTTTGCGAGATAGCTCTGGAAAGGAGGTGATCCAGCCGCACCTTCCGATACGGCTACCTTGTTACGACTTCACCCCAGTCATGAATCCTACCGTGGTGACCGTCCTCCTTGCGGTTAGACTAGCCACTTCTGGTAAAA
>NZ_JAAGPC010000465.1:0-519 GCF_017104595.1 Burkholderia sp. Tr-20390
TCAGTGAATCCATCGCATGACGCGTCTTGTCGAGATCGGCGGGCTCGACCCACACCTGCAGCAGCTTCTCCTTGCCCGAGCCGGTCGTGATCGTTTCCTCGATCGCGACGAGCTTGCCCGCGACCAGTGCGAACAGGTAGCTCGGCTTGCGGAACGGGTCTTCCCACTTCGCGAAGTGGCGGCCGTCGGGCAGGTCGCCGGAATCGATGAGGTTGCCGTTCGACAGCAGCACCGGGTACGCGGCCTTGTCGGCGCGCAGCGTCACCGTATACGACGCCATCACGTCGGGGCGATCGAGGAAGTAGGTGATGCGGCGGAAACCTTCGGCTTCGCACTGCGTGAAGAAGTTGCCGCTCGACACATAGAGGCCCGACAGCGTCGTATTCTGGTCGGGTGCGCATGCGCTTTCGAGCGTCAGCTCGAACGCTTCGGGCACGTTCTCGACCGTCAGCCCGTGTTCGTGCGCACGCACGGCGCCATGCGGCGCGCCATCCAGCCAGGCGCCGAGGAATTCGAGCG
>NZ_JAAGPC010000466.1:0-512 GCF_017104595.1 Burkholderia sp. Tr-20390
CACCATTGTCTTGTCTGGCGGTAGGTACCTGAGGTTATCTGTACTCATGGGGGCATAGCTCAGCTGGGAGAGCACCTGCTTTGCAAGCAGGGGGTCGTCGGTTCGATCCCGTCTGCCTCCACCAATCACCAACGCTAAGGGCTTGGTTCAGACACTGAACCGAGAATTTTGCATTGGCGATTGAGCCAGTCAGAGTGATACGTAGTACGTATCGGCTGTCGTTCTTTAACAATCTGGAAGAAGCAAGTAATTTGGATAGCGGAAGCGTCTTGAGATGGACGTGAAAACTATCCGGGTTGTGATTGTATCGATGTATCTCAAGATGATTCGAACTCTATGTTTGACTCAATTGGAATACGGCACAACGCGAGAACTCAACCTGTAGCGACTGTCGATGAGACAGACTCGTTATAGGGTCAAGCGAACAAGTGCATGTGGTGGATGCCTTGGCGATCACAGGCGATGAAGGACGCGGTAGCCTGCGAAAAGCTACGGGGAGCTGGCAAACAAGC
>NZ_JAAGPC010000467.1:0-208 GCF_017104595.1 Burkholderia sp. Tr-20390
CGACGCGGGTCAGCGCCTTCAACCGGTTCAGTTCGGTCGCTGCGCCGCCACGGATGCAGCGGCGCAGCGTCCCCGCGTCGATCTCCTCGCAGCGGCACACGATCGTGTCGTCGGCGCAACGCGCGGCCTGCTCGACGGGCGGCGCGAACGCCGTTTCGAGGCCGGCGCGGAAGGCGCCGATGCGCGCGAGCGTGCGTTCGATCGTTGC
>NZ_JAAGPC010000468.1:0-471 GCF_017104595.1 Burkholderia sp. Tr-20390
GCACGGCGGCCGAAACCGTGCATTTTATCAGTGCGGCGTGGCGCTCGCGCCAGCGCGCATCGCCGCTGTGGTAACGTGCGCCTGTTTAGCGGTGCGCCCCCGCGCGCGCCCGGTCCCTCCGTCGTCGCTATTCAGTATGTCCCGGTCCTCTCCCGGCCGCCCGGCGGCGCCTTCCGTCACCGCGAGGCAACCCCGATGACGCACTCCGCACCCGGCCGCCCGGCGGCCCCGGCCCGCACCGAACCCGCACCGCACGACAACGATGCATCCGAACTGCGCGTGCAGGATCTCGATCTCAACTTGCTGAAGACGTTTCGCGCCGTATACGAGGAGCGGCACGTCGGCCGCGCGGCGCTGCGGCTCGGCGTCACGCAGCCGTCCGTCAGCTACGCGCTCGGCCGGCTGCGGCTGATGTTCCGCGACGCGCTGTTCGTGCGCACCGGCACCGGCGTCGAGCCGACGCCGCGCGCG
>NZ_JAAGPC010000469.1:0-206 GCF_017104595.1 Burkholderia sp. Tr-20390
GGGCACCTCGATGCGCTCGTCGACCACTATGCGCCGGCCGGCGAAGTCAACCTGGTCGGGCACAGCATGGGCGCGAACGTCGTGTGCCTGTATGCCGGCGCGCGGCCGGAGCGCGTGCGGCGCGTGGGCGATCTCGAGGGTTTCGGGCTGGCGCCCGCGCGGGCCGAGCAAGCGCCGCGCCGGTTGCGCGGCGTGGTGGTTTTTAT
>NZ_JAAGPC010000046.1:0-52191 GCF_017104595.1 Burkholderia sp. Tr-20390
CGATCGCCACGAGCCCGAGCGCGTCGCCCGCGAGGCCCAGAGCCAGCGCGCGGCGCTCGCCGAGCCGCGCGATCAGCGGCCCGATCGCGAAGGCCTGCGCGAGCGCGTGACACGCGCCGTAGCCCGCCAGCGACAGCCCCGCGATCGGCGTCGACCAGCCGAAATGCTCCTGGCCGTACAGGATCCACAGTGTTGCGGGCGCCTGCGACACCAGCGCCACGATCACGTAAATGCCGATCAGCGGGGCGAGCGCGGGCGCGCCGGTCAGCCGGCGCAGGCTGGCGAACGGATTGAGCGGGCCAACCGCATGGCTTTCGCGGGCCGAACGCGGCCGTGATTCCGGCAGCGCACGCCAGACCAGCACGAGATTGAGCGCGTTGAGCACGGCGGCCGCGACGAATGGTGCGCGCAGATGCAGCGCGCCGAGCAGGCCGCCGATCAGCGGGCCCACGATGAAGCCGATGCCCATCATCGCGCCGAGCTGGCCGAAGCGTCGAGCGCGATCGGGTTCGGCGGTGACGTCGGTGACATAGGCAGTCGCGACCGCGACGTTCGCGCCGGTGATGCCCGCGATCAGCCGCCCCACGTAAAGCCACGCGAGGGTCGGCGCGAGCGCCATCAGCAGGTAGTCGAGCGCGGCGCCCGCGAGCGACGCGAGCAGGACGGGCCGGCGGCCGAAGCGGTCGCTCAGCGCGCCGAGCAGCGGGGCGCACAGGAACTGCGCGAACGCATACAGCGCGAGCAGGATCCCGTAATGGGTGTCGGTGCTGCCTGCGTCGGCGAGCGAGCGCAGCAACCCGGGCAGGATCGGCATCACGATCCCGACGCCGATCGCGTCGAGCAGGACCGTGGCCAGGATGGCAATCAGGGACGGGTTCAAGAGCGTGACTCTATCGGTGATAGAGTGGCAATTATTCCACAGCTTTCCCTATCGGTGATAGAGATGAAGGACACAGGGGCGCGGCTGACGCGCGACACGGTATTGCGCGCGGCGCTCGAACTGCTCGACGAAGTCGGCATCGACGGGTTGTCGACGCGCAAGCTCGCCGAGCGGCTCGGCGTGCAGTCGCCGACGCTTTACTGGCATTTCAAGAACAAGGGCGAACTGCTCGACGCGATGGCCGAGGCGATCATGCTCGAGCGTCACGATGCGTCGCTGCCGCGGCCGGGCGAAGCGTGGGATGCGTGGCTTTTGGACAACGCGCGCAGTTTCCGTCGTGCGCTGCTGGCCTATCGCGACGGCGCGCGCCTGCATGCCGGTACGCGGCCGCGGGCGCTGCATTTCGGCTCGATCGAACGCAAGGTCGCGCTGCTCGGCGATGCGGGTTTCGCGCCGGACGAGGCGGTCGACGTGATGTATGCGCTGGGCCGCTTCGTGGTCGGATGGGTGCTGGAAGAGCAGGCGGAAGCGGACGGCGACGCCGATGCGCCGCTGCCGGACGCGGCCGAGTATCCGCTGCTCGCGAAGGGTTGGGCCGCGCTGCGCGCACGTGGCGGCGACGAGGCGTTCGAGCGTGGCGTTGCGTTGATCGTCGACGGCGCTCGCGCGCGCCTGGCAGCGCGCAAGCGCTGCTGACGCGGTCAGTCCGGCGTGCGGCCGTCGAGCACGCGTTCGAGCGCGTCGAGTGCGCGGGCCGTCGAGTCCGGCGCGATGCAGTCGACGACGATCCGCTCCGGCATCGCGCGCAGCCAGGTGATCTGGCGCTTGCAGAGCTGGCGCGTCGCGAAGATGCCCTTGTCGCGCATCGTCCGGTAGTCGGTATCGCCGTCGAGGAATTCCCACGCCTGCCGGTAGCCGACGCAGCGCATCGACGGCAGGTCGGGATGGAGGTCCTCGCGACGACGCAGCCGCTCGACTTCGTCGATGAAGCCCGCGTCGAGCATCGCATCGAAGCGCTGTTCGATCCGTTTGTGCAGTACTGCGCGATCCGACGGTTCGAGCGCGACCGGCACGAAGCGGTAAGCGGCGGCCGCATTGTCGGTGCGCCGCGGCGCGGCAAGCAGCACCGACATCGGCTGCCCGCTCAGCATGAACACTTCGAGCGCACGCTGGATCCGCTGCGAATCGTTTGGCGCGAGTCGCGCGGCCGTGTCGGGATCGACTTGCGCGAGCCGCGCGTGCAGCGCGGGCCAGCCATCGCGCTCGGCTTCGGCATCGAGCGTCGCGCGCACGTCCGGATCGGCGCCCGGCAGGTCGTTGAGCCCCTGCGTCAGCGCCTTGTAGTACAGCATCGTGCCGCCCGCGAGCAGCGGCGTGCGGCCGCGCGCGGCGATCTCGCCGATCAGGCGCAGCGTGTCCGCGCGGAAACTCGCGGCCGAATACGCGTCGGCCGGATCGATGATGTCGATCAGGTGATGCGGCACGCTCGCGCGCTCGTCGCGCGAAGGCTTCGCGGTGCCGATATCCATGTTGCGGTAGACGAGCGCCGAATCGACGCTGACGATTTCGATCGGGCGGCGCGCGGCGAGCGCCAGCGCCGCGGCCGTCTTGCCCGATGCGGTGGGGCCGAGCAGGCAGGCGATCGTCGTCGGGCTGGGGGTGGCGTGCTGTGCTGCGCTCATTGGCCGCGCATGAAGAGGCGGTCGAGATCGTTCAGCGTGAGCTGATACCACGTCGGCCGGCCGTGATTGCACTGGTCCGCGCGTTCGGTCGCTTCCATCTGCCGCAGCAGCGCGTTCATCTCGTCGAGCGTCAGGCGCCGGTTCGCGCGCACCGCGTGGTGGCACGCGAGCGTGCCGAGCAGTTCGTGCTGACGCTCGGTGAGCACGCGCGAGCCGCCGAACGCGTGCAGATCGGCGAGCACCGCGCGCGCGAGCGACTGCAGGTCGGCATCCTTCAGCAGCGCCGGGACTGCGCGGATCGCGAGCGTCGTCGGCGACAGCACCGCCAGGTCGAAGCCGAGCGATTCGAGCGTGTCGCGCTCTTCCTCGACCGTCCCGATCTCGACCGGCGTGGCCGTCATCGAGATCGGCAGCAGCAGCGCCTGCACGGCGACCGAGCGGTCGGCCAGCGCGTTCTTGAACTGTTCGTACAGGATCCGCTCGTGCGCCGCGTGCATGTCGACGATCACGAGGCCGTGCGCGTTCTGCGCGAGCACGTAAATGCCGTGGATCTGGCCCAGCGCGAAGCCGAGCGGCTGCTCGTCGTGCGCGGTCGCCGCGATCGGCGACGCGGTGAAGCCCGACAGCGGTCCGATCGGCGCGTCGGCCGAATCGCGTGCGAGGGTCGTCGTGCCGTCCGGCGTGCCCGCGCTCGTGTCCTTGCGGCCGAACAGCGCGTCATAGAGCGCGAGCGGCTGCGCGACGGGCAGCGTGCCCTGGGTCATCCGCGCCTGGCGCATCCACGTGTTGCCCGACGACGGGGACGACGACGGCGACGAGAAGCCGCTACCGCCGCTGCCGGTTGCGTGGCCCTGGCTCTGCCCGAGCGGTGTGTCCAGGAATGAAGCGGGCCCGCGCGGTGCCGGTGAGAGTTGCGCGGCATGGCCGCCCGCCGTGGTTTCCGGCGACGCGCCCGCGTGGCGCGCCAACGCGCGCTGGACCGCATGGAAAACATATTGGTGGATCGAGCGCGAATCGCGGAAGCGCACCTCGATCTTCGACGGGTGCACGTTCACGTCGACGGCTTCGGGCGGCAGGTCGAGGAACAGCACATATGACGGGTAGCGGTCGCCGTGCAGCACGTCCTCGTAGGCCGCGCGCACCGCGTGCGTCAGCAGCTTGTCGCGCACGAAGCGGCCGTTGACGAAGAAGTATTGCTGGTCGGCGCGACCGCGGCTTGCGGTCGGCAGGCCGGCGCAGCCGTAGACCGCGAGCGGGCCGGCCTGCTCGTCGAGCGGCAGGTGTGCGGTCGCGAAGCTGTCGCCGAGGATCTTCGCGACGCGCTGCGCCGGCTCGGTCGCATTCCAGTGCTCGACCGCCTTGCCGTTGTGCAGCACCGAGATCGCGACGTCCGGCCGCGCGAGCGCCGCGCGGCGAATCATTTCCAGGCAGTGGCCGAACTCGGTCTGCTCGCTCTTCAGGAACTTGCGCCGCGCGGGCGTGTTGAAGTACAGCTCGCGGACCTCGATCGTCGTGCCGGTCGCACCGGCGGCGGGCGACAGCACGCCCGTCTGCGCGTCGATCTTCATCGCGTGCGCGGCATCGGCCGTCCGGCTCGTGATCGACATCTCGGCGACCGACGCGATCGACGCGAGCGCTTCGCCGCGGAATCCGAGCGTCGCGACCGCCTCGAGCTCCTCGAGCGAGCGGATCTTGCTGGTCGCATGGCGCATCAGCGCGAGCGCCAGCTCGTCCGGCGGAATCCCGCAACCATCGTCGGTGATCGAGATGCGCTTGACGCCGCCTTCTTCCAGCACGATGCGCAGCGTGCTGGCACCGGCGTCCATCGCGTTTTCGAGCAGCTCCTTGACGACCGACGCCGGGCGTTCGACGACCTCGCCGGCGGCGATCTGGCTGATCAGCTGGTCGGGCAGGGGCTGGATCGCGCGCAGCAGGCGCGGAGCGGGGGCGGGCGCGGCGCCCGCGGCCGTTTCGGTGATATCGGACATGGCCGAATTATAGCGAGGCGGCGAATGCGTGCCGGGGCGACCGGCGGTTACGTTTTTTCACGGAGCCTTAAGGTAGTTTCGGTATCATGGGTCCGTAACACGCCCGGCCTTGACCGGCGGGCGCTTCAGCCTTTTTCGGCCGTTCCGGCCCTATCGCCTTCGAGGAATCGCATTTGGATACGCTGCTTCATTTCGTCAACCTTGTCCTGCATATCGACGCTTTCCTCGGCGATTTCATCCGGCAGTACGGCGCGTGGGTCTATCTCGTGCTGTTCCTGATCGTGTTCTGCGAGACGGGGCTCGTCGTGTTCCCGTTCCTGCCCGGCGATTCGCTGCTGTTCATCGGCGGCGCGTTCGCGGCGACGGGCGAGATGAATGTCGGCCTGCTGATCGTGCTGCTGCTCGTCGCGGCGATTTCCGGCAACACGGTGAACTACATGATCGGCCGCTGGATCGGCCCGAAGGTGTTCAATACGCATATCCCGGTGCTCGAGCGCTTCCTCGATCGCGCCGCGCTGCAGAAGACCCACTCGTTCTACGACAAGCACGGCGGCAAGACGATCGTGCTCGCACGCTTCATTCCGGTCGTGCGGACGTTCGCGCCGTTCGTCGCGGGCGCGTCGTCGATGAGCGCCGCGCGTTTCCAGCTCTTCAACGTGATCGGTGCGCTGGTGTGGGTGCTGCTGCTCGTGCTGCTCGGCTATTTCTTCGGCAACATCCCGTTCATCCGCCAGTACCTGAACGTGATCGTGCTGGTCGGGATCGGCGCGGCGGTCGTGCCGGTCGCGCTTGGCGCGGTGTGGAAGCTGGTGCGCGGGAAGCAGTCGGATAATGTGCCGAAGGCGGGTGGGCGCTGAGCGGGAGTGGTCGGTTCTCTTCTCGGTGCAATAGAAAAGCGTGGCGGCTGCCACGCTTTTTTTTCGTCCGGTGCTTCCGTTACGCGTTGCGATGCGAGATCGGGGTTTCGGGCGTCGGGTATTGCGCGTCGCGGAACGTCTCGATGATTACGCGGTTGGTGTCGCAATACACCTGCCAGTAGTTCTCGGGTGCCGTGGACGGGCGCACGAACAGCAGCGGGCCTTCCGGCGTGAACTGCAGCACGCCGACGTCCGGCGCCGGGGTGGTCAGCACGTTCGGGATCTGCTGGATCGACGTCTTCAGGCGGTTGATCGCGTCGACCGCATCGACGCTGTTCGCGATCTTCGCGGTCAGGTCGACGCGGCGATGCGGCGTGGCACTGTAGTTCGCGATGTTGTCCGAGAAAATCTTGTTGTTGCCGACGATCGTCACGATGTTGTCGGCGGTGATGATCGTCGTGCCGAACAGGCCGAGCTCCTTCACCGTGCCCGTGACGCCGCCCGCGCTGATCACGTCGCCGATCTTGAACGGGCGCAGCACCTGCATGAACACGCCTGCGGCGAAATGCGCGAGCAGGCCGCCCCAGGCGGTACCGATCGCGAGGCCGAGGCCGGCGAGCAACGCGGCGAACGAGGTCGTCTGAACGCCGAAGATCTGCAGGATCGCGAGGATCAGCAGGATCGTCAGCAGCACGCCGACGACGGAGGTCAGGTAGTCGGTCAGTGTCGGGTCGACCTTGCCGCTGCGGCGCACGACCTTGCCGAGCAGGCGCGTGCCGATACGGATTGCCCAGCGGCCGACGAACCACAATACGATCGCGGCGAGCAGGTTGAGGCCGAAGTCGAGGCCGCGGGTCATCAGGAATTGCTGGGCTGTGGCGAGATCGATCATGCGTTCTCCGAAGTCAGGGGTAGAAAGGGCGGCGCATGCACCGGATGGGTGGCGCTTTTATAACCTGACCTGGGAGGGGCGGGCAACCGGCCTGACATTGCTTGACGTAATGGAAAACGGGCAGGACGCGTGTGCGTGCTGCCCGTGGCGGTTGCCGGTCTCATGCAAAATGACATCTGAACCGGTTCGAGTAGAAAATGCCTGACGATTCCGTGAGTGACTATGTCGTCAGGCAGCGGATGTACCGATCGTCGTCAGCGTATCGTTCGATCGCGAAAATATTGCTGCCCTTGCCACCCGGCATAACGTATCGCGTTGCGCGTCCAACGTATTGCCTTGACGAGTGGGCGGGCGCGGTTTCCGCGTATTTTCTCAAGCGGCCGAGCTGCATTCGGCGCCAGTTGCCGGGCGATTGCTTCGGGTGTCGTGAACAGCGAGAGCTGCCAGTCCCAATAAATGGCGTAACGGAGCAGCACTCCCGCCGTCAGCATGTCGAGCGATAGTCGGCGTTCGCGCCACGGCTGCTCCAGCGCATCGTGCGTCAGCCCCCAGCCAGCATAAAAGGGCAGGCCATAGGTATGGACTTCCTTCCCGCGCATCAGTGCATCGAAGCCGGCGAGCGACGAGAGCGTATGCAACTCGTCCGTCACGTCGATCAGCGAAATGAGATCCGCGTCCGCATCGACGATGTCCGCGAGGTGTTCTGCATCGACGAGCCCGGCGCGATTGCCGGACAGTACGTCCGGATGCGGTTTGTAAATGATGAATGCGTCCGGTCGGCGAGCACGCACTTCCTTTAATAAGGCTTCCGATGTGGCTATCGTGCCGGTTCCCAGTCGGATCGACGCGTCGTCCGCAACCTGGCCGGCGACGAGTACGACACGCTTGTCATGAGGGATGTGCCACGTAGGCGCCTGGCGGCCGAGATTGTATTTCGTGAGCCCGAGCCGCACGATGTCCTGCCTGAGCGCCGCCGCGCGCCGCAATTCTGCTTCGTCGAACGTGGTCTGGTTAAGGATGACGGTCAGGTCGCTCGGACGACTCGCGTCGAAATACAGGCCGCGGCGGTCGATGACCTGGCTGCACGGTGGTGACATGTCGGAGCCGAGTCCTGTCGAATGGATAAAGCCGTCTTCGATCCGGACATGGGCGACGCCGGTGGGCAGGCCTTCGGCCGATCGTCCCCCCCATATCGCCGCGTGTTCGTCGGTGTGGGCGTCGCGCGGATCTGCGATCCAGCGCAACGTTCCGCCTCCCGCCGACAGGTAGGGCGTGGCGTAAGGCCGCTTCCACCATTGGAAGCGCACGCCGGCCACGCGGCCGAGATCCCTGTATCGGTCGGCGACGGCGTGCTGCAGCTCGATGCAGTCGAGTGCAGTATCGAGCGTGCCTTGTGTGCCGCGCGCCGGGTCAAGGTAGCGCGCGAGCTGCAGGAAAGCGGCATCGAATAACGCAAATACCGAGGGGCGCGCACGGCGCTCTGGCATGGCGGTGTGGTCCTGCGTCAGTCCCCAGCCCGCGTAGTAGGGGGTGCCGAACACGTGAACCGGGACGTCGGCCAGAAGCGCTGCCATCCCCTCAGATGCTCCCACGACATGGACGGCGTCGGCGCGCCGCAGCACGTCCCGCAAGGAATGCGCAACGTCGAGAATCCTTGCATTCCCGTGCAGTTGCGTTTTCGTCGAAAGCCAGTTGCCAGCACCTGCATCGGCGGAACGCAAGATCCAAAGGTCTGCATCGCGGTGCGCCGCACGTGCTGCATCCGCCATTACAGCAAAATTCTGTCGGCGGAGTGTTGCCGGTGTGCAGATATCGGTATGCGACGTTTCGCGTTCATCGATCAGCACAATGCGTTTGCCACCACCGGATTCGTGCCATGCATTCGGCAATTCGGCGAGCTGATGGCGAACGTGCAACGCGTCGCTGTCGAGCACGCGGCGCATCAGGTCGCGACATAGCCTGTCCGTGTCGGTGTCAGGCGTGGCCGCTAGCAGGCCTTCGAGTGCGGCGACCAGTCCACCGCGCGCAACCAGATCCGACGGAACGCAGAACCACGAAAGAGGCGGAGCGTGGGTTGCGTGCCGGGCGAAGATCGGACCGGGGCATGCAGGGTACACGGTACGTCCGATCGACGCGGACGTTCGGGCAAGCGCGACGCCAAGCCACGAATCGATCCACACGAACGGCGACTTTCCGGTCAGCCAGCCGATCATGCGTTTGCCGCGTGCGGTTGCACTTGCGTCGAATGACCGGGATTCGGACGTCATCGAGTGCTCAGTGGGTGCCGGAATCATTTACCGGAGCGAATCGAGGAAGCCATCGATGCGATCGAAGTGCTCGGCCCAGGTCGGCGCTCGAAAGCGCTCGATCCGCGTGAGCTGATTCGCGCGCTCGCTGCTGTCCGAGCGAGCGTACTCGCGAATCCGTGCAAGCCATCCCGGCCCGTCGAGCGGGTCGAGATAATCGGGAATGTCCGATGCAATCTCGTGAAAGACCGGCAAGTCGCTGGCGAGTACCGGCACGCCCAACATCAGTGCCTCGACGAGCGGCATCCCGTAGCCTTCGGCGAACGACGGGAAGATGAGCGCTCGTGCATGTTGCAACCATGCGTGCAGTCGTTCATCGCTGCAATCCGATTCTTCGATAACCGCACCGCGGATCGTTGTGCAGCGCTCCAGCATATCGACGACGTTCTCGCATTCCCAGCCGCGCCGACCGATGACCACGAGCTTGGGGGCGGTTTCCCCAAACTGTTCGACCAGGCGCCGCCAGACATGCAAGATGAACCAGTGGTTCTTGCGCGGCTCGATCGTACTGAGCATCACGAAGTACGGGCCATCGATCGGAGCCGGGCTCGGTGGATGAGGTTCCACGGCGGGTGCGAGTGGAGCGACGACGACTGGCGGGAGCGGAAGCGACGCTTGCCGGGCCTCGTTCGCCAATTCGTCGTAGGTCGCCTGTGAATTGCTGATCAGGCCACTCGCATGTCGGAGTGCTGTATGGATGCGGGCACGATGCGATGCGTCCACGCCAGGGCGGCAGTATTCCGCATGCGTCAGCGGAATCAGATCGTGGACCATGAAGACCGAGCGCGCGTTGCGTTGCGCCATCGCTCGATAATATCGGGTGAACTCCATCCCGTTGTGACTTGTATGCAACAAAATTGCGCGATCGAATGTTGCCGATCGAAGCCCGTTTAGCAACGCGGAAGCAACTATTCTGCGCACTGCCCATCGGTCTCGATCGGACGACAGCAGCAACGAGAACGTCTTCTGCGAGGCTTTTTCCGTTAAAACGATGGAAAAACCGCGTTCACTCAGGACTGCGCGCGCACGGTTCCCATATCGACGGATGTAAGCCAGTCCAACTCTGTCTACCCCGGTGGGAATCAGGCCGTCATAAAATCGGGTGGCAAGACGAGTGACGTCTAGAAGTATTTTTGTCACGCAGGTGCAATGTGGTTGTGCGTACGGAAATGAAAAATGTTTCCGTTTGCCGAAGCCTGATGGCTCATGCAACAATTCCGCCGGGTAATTCTATGGCATCTCGCATGGCGGGACAATTCGCGTGTGCGTCTGTTGGTCAGCACGAATGCGGGGCATGCCAAAAAAATTGAAGCTTGATGTCAGATTTACCGATTCGTTCGCGCCCCTGTGCGCGGAAGCAATGGATTTTTGAGGCCGCCCCTGTTTGTGCGAGACCGGCTCGCTCCTTAGCGGGCTAAGGATTCGGCTGAGCGTAGCCAGGGCAGATGGACGACGAAAAACCGAGGGGGCTCCAAGGGCGTCTGCCGGCATTTCGGATGCGCCATGCTGGTAAATTCTCCGGTACATCTTACATTGTGCGGTAAAATCCGGCGGCCTTTGAATGACTGGATTGTTAAATGCAGAGTTTAAATCGCAGTGTTTGGGTGGCTGCTGCCATCGGCGGCACCATTGGGTTGGCTGCGTGTGGAGCCATTCCCACGTCCGGGCCGAGTCGTTCCGAGATTAATGCCAGTGGTGCCGGCACAAATCAAGTCAGTTCGCAAGGAGTCCAGGTCGTCGATGTGACTGATCAGGTGGCGCGGCAACTCTATGCCGGCCGCAAAAGTACGGATTTTGCTGCAGCACTAGGCGGCGATTCGGCGTTTCAGCAACAGTTAGGTGTGGGGGACGTGGTCGAGGTGTCGATCTGGGAAGCACCGCCTGCCACTCTGTTTGGCGGTGGTACGAGTGACGCTCCGACGCCCAGCGGTGTACCGACTGGCGCGCGGCTGACCAAGTTGCCGACGCAGGTGATCGACGGTAACGGCAACATCCATGTGCCGTTCGTTGGCGCCATCAAGGCAACGGGCCGTTCGCCAAGCCAGTTGCAAGCCTATATCGCAGCGCGTCTCAAGAATATCGCGCATGACCCGCAGGTTCTGGTGCAACTGGCGCGGAACGAAACCTCGTATGTCACCGTGGTAGGAGACGTATCGAGCAGCACACGCATGCAACTGAGCGCGCGTGGCGAACGCGTGCTCGACGCGCTCGCCGCGGCCGGAGGTGTGAAGCAGCCGATCAACAAGACCATGATTCAGGTGACGCGCGGCGAAACCGTCGCGCTGGAGCCGCTCGAAACGGTGATCCGCGATCCGCGCCAGAACGTGCCGCTCAAGGCAGGTGACGTTGTCACCGCATTGTTCCAGCCCTACAGCTTTACTGCGTTTGGTGCGACGGGCAAGAACGAGGAAATCAATTTCGAGGCACAGGGAATTACGCTGGCGCAGGCGTTGGCGCGGGCGGGTGGCCTGCAAGACTCGCGTTCAGACGCACAGGGCGTATTCATTTTCCGGTTGGAAGATCAACAGGCGCTGAAATGGCCCAACCAACCGGTGCGAACGACGGCAAACGGGAAAGTTCCGGTTATCTATCACATCAATCTGAAGGACCCGGATTCGTTCTTCGTGGCGCAGAGCTTCATGATGGACAACAAGGACGTCCTCTACGTCTCTAATGCGCCGGTGGCAGAACTGCAAAAAGTGCTGAACCTGGTGTTCTCCGTAGCCTACCCGATCGTGTCTGGTGTGCAGACGTTCAAATAATTATGAAATTCCTGAAGCGAATTAACCGCTTGTTTTTGATAACGGTCGTTATACCTACTAGTATTGCGATTATATATTTCGGAATTGTTGCCAGTGATGAGTATACCTCTGTCAGTAGCTTCCTGATTCGCAGTCCGCAGCAAACTAATACTTCCGGATTGGGTGGTTTGTTGAAGGGCGTCGGTGGTTTTTCGCAGCCGGAAGGGAGTGCGTATACGGTTCAGAAATACATTCTCTCTCGTGATGCAATGATGGTGTTGGATCGGGAGCAAAAGATCAAATCGAAATTTCAAAATGGTTCGATCGACTTTATTAATAGATTTTCAGTATTTGGTTTGAATGATAGCCTCGAAGAGTTCTATCTTTACTATGGTAAGAAAATCGTTGAGGCAAAGGTTGATACCGATTCCCCGATTGTGACGCTGAATACCAATGCGTATGATGCGCATCTTGCTTGGAGTATGAATAAGCGTCTGCTGGAGTTGGGTGAGCGGATCGTCAATCAAATGAATGCCCGAGCTAGGGCGGATCTGATTAATACTGCGCAGCATGATGTCGATGTTGCAAAAGAAAACGACCGTATCGCTACATTGGCGTTGGCTCGTTATCGGAATAACGCGGGTGTTATCGACCCCGAACGCCAGTCCAATATTCCACTGCAGCAGGTTGGAAAGCTTCAGGACGATCTAATTGCCACCCGTGTGCAGATTGCCCAAATGGAAAGGTTGTCGCCGGCCAACCCGGGGCTGCCGACTCTGCGCGATCGCGCTAAGTTGCTGCAACAAGCGATCGATCAGGTGAGTCAGCACGTTGCCGGCTCTCCGGGCGGCTCGTTGGCCAGCAAGGCTGCGGAGTTTCAGCGTCTGACGTTGGAGAAGGACGTTGCCGACAAGATTCTTGCGGGCGCTATAACGTTGTTGGATCAGGCACGTGTCGAGGCTGAGCGTAAGCAACTTTATCTTGAGCGCATTTCCGAACCGAGTCTGCCTGACTATGCGATGAGCCCTCGCAGGGGGCGAGCCATCCTCGCTACGTTCCTGCTCGGATTGATTTTGTGGGGCGTATTGACCATCGTTATCGGTGGAGTGAAAGAGCACTATGACCGCTGATTACCGTCCTCCGACGTTCCGGGAGCAACTGGGCATCCAGGTCAGAGTCGTCTGGGCGCTCATCATGCGCGAGATGATCACCCGTTTTGGTCGAGAGGGGCTTGGCGTATTGTGGATAATGGCTGAGCCGGCGATGTTTGTGGTCGGAGTAATAGTCATCTTCAGTAATACGGAAACGACGGCCAGGTATCCGGTTGCGGAATACCTGGCCGTCAGTTATCCGACTCTACTGTTTTGGCGCAATGCGACGAATCGAGTGATCAAGGCGATCGACTTCAATCGTGCGTTGTTGCACTATAAGCCGATCCTGCCGATGGATATACTGTACTCGAGAATCATTCTCGAGTTCGCAGGTGCTACAGCGTCGTTTCTTGTTTTGTTTGTCGTATTGATTGTAATTGGTATTTGCCAGATTCCGGCTGATCCACTTACGATGATATTGGGATATTTCCTAGTATTGTGGTTTTCGTTTGATTTCGTTTTGATTATGGCTGCGCTGTCTGAGTTGAGTGAGTCGATCGAACGGGTGTCGCATGTAATTCTCTATCTGATGATGCCCGTATCGGGGGTTTTTATACCCACGTACGTTTTGCCTCCGCGACTTGCTGAGATGATGACGTATTTCCCGCTGATCGATGCGGTCGAGTATTTCCATCACGGATATTACGGGGATCGCATGCCTACACTCTACTACATTGATTACACGGTGTTTGCGTTGTCATTTTTCACTTTGTTTGCACTTTCGCTTGTTCATTACGCCATTCGGCGAGTGCAACTCAACTGAGGTCGAATGTGATTGAGCTGCGGAATGTATGCAAACGCTATCCGATTCATCACGGTCGATCGCACCGGGAGATACTCAAGAGTATCAACCTCCGCGTTCGGTCGGGGGAGCGATGGGGTATCCTTGGGCGCAACGGTGCGGGGAAATCGACACTGATTCGCATTATCAGTGGCGCAGACCGTCCACATTCCGGCGAGGTCATCAAGACCATGTCGGTGTCGTGGCCCCTGGCATTTGGCGGCACCTTTCAAGGCAGTCTGACCGGCAAAGACAACGTCCGTCTGGTTTCTCGCGTATACAACATCGACTATCGCAAGGCTCTCAGGCTCGTCGAAGATTTTGCGGAACTTGGGCCGTATCTCGATGAACCGGTCAAATCATATTCGTCTGGTATGACGTCGCGCCTGGCATTCGCCATTTCTATGTCGATCGAATTTGATTGCTTTTTGATTGACGAAGGAATGGCTGTTGGTGATCATCGTTTTTATCAGAAATGCAATGTCGAGTTGTTCGAGAAAAGGGGTGACCGCGCCATGATCATTGTTGCGCACCAAACGGAACTGATTCGTAATCACTGCAGCCATGCCGCAGTCCTGGAGGGAGGCGTGCTCACTGTTTGCGATACAGTCGAAGATGCGATTCGTATTTATGAATCCCTTTGATCTGTAAATGAAATGCCTGCCTTCAATTTCCGAGGCCCAATAAATATTACAAATAAGATGGTGTGTGGGCGTTTAGTAAACTTAACTAATGTGAAAAATAATGTACACGCTTTGTGATTTCATCATAGAGAAAGCTGACGTGCTTCGCCAGGAAGTCGGTACGATTCTGGTTTCGCACGCTTTGATGGGGGAAGCGCGGCAACAGGCGCATGGTTTCACCGCATTTTTGCGAAATGGGCAAGGACGCTCGTTTCAGAAAATACAGGATCTGGCGCTCGACGGGAGTTCCGAATCCGATCGGCGCATTTCGTCTAATCTGGTGGCGGTTGTCGGTGCCGATTTTGAGGCTTGGGGGGAACTGCGAGCCTTGATGCAGCGGATCGGCGCCGGCGAAAGCGGTAGCGTCGTTGTTTTGGTGCCGGCAGGACAGGATGCTATGTCACAGGCCAGCCTCTCGCAGTTTGTCGCCGAATGCGCCATCCGAATGCAGGCGTTTGGCTTCTCCGGTGAAGTCCGTATCGCCTCGCAGTGCGACGGAGCAGAACTCGGCGCGATCGGGCTGAAGCGGTTGCGTCCTGCAACATCGCTCGGCAAGGTTCTTGAAAGTCTCTCGCCTAGCGACGAGGGGCGGGTTGCTGTTCTGACGTTGGGCGCTCGCGCGTCGGATATGGGCCGCACCACGCCGCGTGAACCATTGTTCACGGTCCTTACGCGCACCCAAGGCTCGCGCATGGAGACCTTGAGCGAGGTGTTCCTGTGTCTTTCCGCACAGACTGTCGATGATTTCGAGCATCTTGTCGTCGCGCACAACGCGACACCTGAGGCGGTCAGCGAGATTCGTGCATTGATTGATAGCCAGTCGGCATCGATGCGCGAACGTATCCGATTCGAAGAAGTGATCGGCGGCACCCGGACTACGCCGCTTAATGCAGGGTTCGGGATGGCGCGAGGCAAATATGTCATCATTCTGGACGACGATGACATCGTGTTCGCGAACTGGTTGGAAACGTTCCGAGCGATCGCGCGTGAAATGCCGGGTGCGCTGCTGAGGGCGACTGCCGTGCGGCAGGAGTTCACTTGGGCTTATGTTGAAGGTAAGCGAGCAGCCCGTGCGATCAGTGCAATGCACCGGGATTATGCATCGCAATTCGATTATTTTGAACATCTGGAGGTGAGCCAGACGCCTCCGGTTTCAATTGCCTTCCCGCGCAACGTGTTTGCAAACTACGGCTTGCGCTTCGACGAAACGCTCACGACGACTGAGGACTGGGACTTCATCATGCGTTGCGCTTCGCGAGTCGGCGTCGGTAGTTCCGAGGAGATCACCTGTATATATCGGTGGTGGAGCGAAGCGGAGAGTTCCCGAACCTTGCATTCCAAGTCGGAATGGGTTGATAACCATACACGTATCCAGGACAAGATTGACGCTGATATCAATCTTATGGAAGCCGGCAGCACGCGCAAATTCCGCGAGATCTCGGAAAAGATGGACGAGTATCTGCGCTGGGCGAACAAGATGCACCACGATTTGATCGATCTTCAGTTGGCTACGAATTCGAACGATGTCGAAGAGATCAAGCAGAAGATCGCGGCCATCTCCGATGACGTCCAGCATGAAATTGTGGTCATGTCGGGGGATAGTTCACCTGAGGTGCTGTATTCGCCGCCGCAGCAAGATCTTTTGCCGCCACCGCGGGTGCCGTTCTGGAAAAAGATACTCTCGGGCTCGCGTGCGATGGCGCAGATGCGTGCCAGTCAGCGTCGCAAGATCATCGAGACATCCGGTATTTTCGACGCAAACTGGTATCTCTCGACCTATCTTGATGTTGCCGAGCAAAAGGTGGATCCGCTCGTGCATTTTATTCAGTTCGGTAGTAGGGAGTTACGTAGTCCGTCGGCGCAATTCAATGCGCGTAGTTATTACGTAGAAAATGCAGACGTACGTGATCAGAAGATCGAGCCCGTTTTTCACTTCTTGCTGTTCGGCAAGCGAGAAGGGCGGCGTCATCAGGAGCACGTTTGAGGTAGGGTGTTCTCGCTAATTTTTTGTTGCGATATGCCATCAACCGATTATCTAGGGGCTCTGTAGATTTATGTCTGAAAACACGCCTGCTATGACTCTTGTCGGTGATCGTTATTGTGTGGAAATCGCACCGGCTGCGCGGGAAGTCGTGGACTTTACGCGAGAAAAACGAGGGCGCAATCTAATTTTATTTGACAAGCGGAAATGCGCGCTTCGATATCCGCTCGTAACGAAAGCTGAGAGAAATGTGTGGGATCCAGGTCTTGCACAGCTGACTCGGATTTTTTTGAACAATTATGCTCGAGTTGCGCAGGAATAACTCCAGCGAAAGTATTAATCGGCGCAATTAAATGTACGGGCAGCGCGACATCCGTGCTCGCGTGTCATTGAAGGAGCAGGAATACATGAAAGTATTGATTACGGGTGGTGCTGGGTTTATCGGCGCGGCGCTCGCACAGGAATTGGTGGGGCGGCATAATGCGCAGGTTGTCTCGGTGGATAACCTGCTTCCCCAAGTACACGAAGACGGCGTGCTCCTGAAGCGCTATCCGGCGACGGCAAAGCTAGTGCGCGGTGATGTGCGCAACGGGGAACTTCTTGATTGCGTGCTGGCTGATTTGCAGCCCGATTATGTCGTTCACTTTGCTGCGGAGACGGGAACTGCGCAGTCGATGACGCACTCCAGCCGTCACGCGAGTGTCAACGGTGTGGGCACGACTGAATTGCTGGATTCGCTTCGCCGTGTGCAGTGCCGCCCGCGGCGCATTTTGCTGTCATCTAGCCGCGCTATCTATGGCGAAGGGGCATGGCAGGCGGAAGATGGCAATCTTTTCTATCCGGGTATCCGCAGCCGGGGCCAGCTATCGTCGGGCAACTGGGATTTCTGCGGAGCAGACGGCAAGCCGGCTGTTGCGATGCTGCACAATGCTTCCACCGTGCTGCCTAATCCCACTAGCATTTACGGTGCGACGAAGCTGGTCCAGGAGCATCTGCTTAAGGCGTGGTGTGCGGCGAATGAGATTCCGTATCATATTCTGCGCTTTCAGAACGTCTATGGCATCGGTCAGTCGCCGTCAAATCCATATACGGGCATCATCAATATTTTTCACCGAATCGCTCGACGCAAGGAAGTTATTCCTGTTTACGAGGACGGCGAAATTGGCCGCGATTTTGTGTGGATCAGTGATGTCGTCGATGCTTGCCTTGCCGCGCTTCTTGACCAGAGTGCAGGCTGCGGAACTTACGACGTGGGGAGTGGCGAGGCAACGACTGTAGCGCAGGCCGCGGCCGTTGTTGCGGCGCTTCACGGTGCTCCGAGCCCGCGTGTCACAGGTCAGTTCCGCGAAGGAGATGTTCGTTGGGCTGTTGCTGACGTCAGTGCGCTCAAGGCAGATCTTGGTGTGGTGCCGAAGGTCTCGTTCGAGGAGGGGGCCGCGCGTGTCGGAGAGTGGCTTTTCGACGGAACGCAAGCTTAACGCTATCAATCGTTGACAGCACAAACATCAGGTAATCCGATGACCCCGATCAAAATTCAAGTCCAAAGCATTCTTTTCAATAACGAACCTGCGGATATCAAGCGTGCTCTTGAGGCGATTAATAGGGCAGCGCACATTCTCCGCGGCAAGCGTGATGTCGTCGTTGACGTTGCGTACGGTGATTGTTCCCCGGGGCAGGCTTGCCTGTCCCCGGAAGACGTTCGGCAGATGAGGGCCATGCTTACGTGTGGTGTCTTTCACTACACGTATTTCAACGCTAATCTCGGGTCAGCGGAGGGGCATAACAGACTGGCGGCAGGCGTCAAGGATGGATACCTTCTGATCCAGAACCCCGATGTGATCGGCGAGCCTAGCTATCTGATCCATTTGCTCGAGTCTTTCGACGATCCTGACTGCGGAATGTCCGAAGCTCGCCAGCTGCCGATCGAGCATCCGAAGGACTACGACTCGAAGACAGGGGGCACGTCGTGGGCAACCACGGCTTGTGCGCTGATTCCGGTGGACCTTTTTGTCAGGGTTTCGGGGTTCGACTCGAAGGTGTTTTTCCTGTATTGCGACGATGTCGATTTTTCGTGGCGTGTTCGTCTGGCGGATCGCAAGGTAGTCTTTCAGCCAGCTGCGGTTGTTTTCCACGACAAGCGTCTCAAGAAAGACGGATCCTGGAATCCGTCGAATGCCGAGCGCTATTATTCGATCGAAGCGGCTTTGCTAATGGCGCACAAATATTCTCGTCCGCAACGAGTGGAGGAAATTCTCCAGATGTGCGACCATCTTTCGTCTGATGATGTATTTTCTAAGGCGGCAGCACGTTTTCGCGAATTGCGGCAGGACGGCAAGTTGCCGCAGGCACTCGATCACGAGCATCGTGTTTCCGAGTTTTACGGGGATGACTACGCTCGCCACCGATTTGTTATCTGATCGCGTTCAATATTCGACCGGGACTGAGCATCGGCACAGTCAGTTCGAAGTGTCGGTTGGTCTGTCCTGTGTAGGTTGGGCGACAAGCAGTATTGCTCCGGAATAATGATTCGTCGATCGATGATTGAACCAGTCAAGATGTCCGCGCAAGAAGCGGTCTGGTGTTTGGAATCGCGTCGTTCGCGTAATTTGCGATCACCTTGACACAAGGCGCAGTTTCCCGAGAAGTTTCGCTGCAGCATGCCCTGTACTGTCGAGGGCGGGGCGAGCGGCCAGCGACGTGGTCCGATGGCTTCGTACGATGTATTCCCCTGATTCACTTGCGCAAAATTCTGCACGCGCTTAGTTCGGGCTGCCGATAGTCTTAACCTTATAAAGGTAGTTGCAAATGTTGCTTATTACAGGTGGAGCTGGCTTCATCGGTGGAAACTTTGTTCTCGACTGGCTTGCCGGCTCCGATGAACCTGTCGTCAACCTCGACAAACTGACTTATGCGGGGAATTTGGACACGCTGAAGTCGCTGGACGGCGACCCGCGACACCATTTTGTGCGAGGTGACATCGGTGATCGTGAGCTTGTTTCGAAGTTGCTCTCGGAACACCGGCCGCGTGCGGTCGTCAATTTCGCGGCAGAGTCGCACGTCGACCGATCCATTCATGGTCCCGGCGAATTCATTCAGACGAACGTCGTTGGTACGTTCAATCTTCTCGAATCGGTGCGCGCCTACTGGTCCGATCTCGCGGAAGAAGAGCGCCGCGCATTTCGCTTCCTGCATGTTTCCACCGACGAAGTGTTCGGCACACTTGATGCGAATGATCCACCGTTCGCCGAAACCAACGCATACGAACCGAACAGTCCATATTCAGCGAGCAAGGCTGCGTCGGATCATCTTGTGCGCGCCTGGCACCATACGTACGGGTTGCCGGTGGTGACCACCAATTGCTCGAACAATTATGGTCCGTATCATTTTCCCGAGAAACTGATTCCCCTGATCATCCTGAACGCGCTGGCCCGCAAGCCGTTGCCGATCTATGGCGATGGTCGGCAGATTCGTGATTGGCTCTATGTCCAGGATCACTGCTCGGCGATCCGGACCGTCCTGGCAAATGGCACGCTTGGCGAGACCTATAACGTTGGTGGCTGGAACGAAAAGCCGAACATCGAAGTCGTGCATACGATTTGCGCGATTCTCGATGAATTGCAACCGCGTGGCGACGGCAAGTCGTATGTGGAGCAGATCAGCTTCGTACAGGATCGACCGGGGCATGACCGTCGTTATGCAATCGACGCTCGCAAGCTCGAGCGCGAACTGGGCTGGAAGCCCGCTGAAACCTTTGATACCGGTATCCGCAAGACGGTCGAGTGGTATCTGGCGAATGAGGCCTGGGTGAAGAACGTCACGAGCGGCCAGTACCGTACGTGGATCGAACGGCACTACGGAGAGTGATGATGCCGCGCATCTTGATTACGGGCTCGAACGGGCAGGTTGGCTTCGAATTGCGACGCGCGCTTGCGCCCTTGGGGGAAGTCATCGCGTTGACCCGCAACGATATGGACCTGGGTGATCCTGCGAACATTGTTGCGGCGCTGGATCGTCATCAACCGGACCTGATCGTTAATCCTGCCGCTTACACGGCAGTGGACAAGGCCGAGAGCGAGCCGGAACTGGCCCGGGCCGTCAATGCGGCAGCGCCCGGCTTGATGGCCAAATGGGCGGCGGGACGGGGTTTGCCGCTCGTCCACTACTCGACCGATTATGTATTCGAAGGTACTGGTGAGACGCCATACTGCGAAGACTCACCGGTCAATCCGCAATCGGCTTACGGGGCAACCAAGTGTGATGGCGAAAACGCGGTTCGGCAGGCCTTTGCGAAGCACCTGATTCTTCGAACGAGCTGGGTCGTGGGCGCGCATGGCGGCAATTTTCTAAAGACGATTCTGCGCCTCGCCCGGGAACGGGATCAGCTGCGCATTGTGGCCGATCAGACGGGTGCACCCACGTCGGCCGCTTTGATCGCCGATGTGACGGCACATCTCGTGGCACGTTATTTTGCCGATCGCGAACACTTTGCGTTCGGCACATACCATCTCGCAGCATCCGGGGAAACGAACTGGTTTGAGTATGCGCGTTACGTCGTCGCGCTTGCGGAAGCGCGAGGCATTGCCCTCAAGTTGCGCTCGGTCGATATCGCGCCAATCGCGACGCATGAGTACCCGCTTCCGGCAAAGCGACCCATGAATTCCCGCCTCGATTGCAGCAAATTGACGTCGACGTTCGGAATAACGCTCCCCGATTGGCGAACCGGTGTTGATTGCGTCTTCGATCAATTGCATGACTGATACGGAAGAAGAACAAGTATGAAGCGAAAAGGCATCATCCTCGCAGGCGGGTCGGGTACCCGTCTTTATCCGGCGACGCAAGTAGTCAGCAAGCAACTGCTACCGATTTACGACAAACCGATGATCTACTATCCGTTGAGCACGCTGATGCTGGCGGGGATTCAGGACATTCTGATCATTTCGACGCCTCACGACACGCCACGCTTCGAGCAATTGCTGGGCGACGGATCGCAGTGGGGGATCAGTCTCCAGTACAAGGTGCAGCCCAGCCCGGACGGGCTTGCACAGGCGTTCCTTCTGGGCGAGTCCTTCATCGATGGCGACCCTTCGGCGCTCATTCTTGGCGATAACATCTTCTACGGCCATGATCTCGGTGGTTTGTTGAACGGGGCGGCTGATAGTGCCGCGGGTGCACAGGTTTTCGCGTATCACGTCCAGGATCCGGAGCGTTATGGCGTTGTCGAGTTTGACTCGACCGGTAAAGCAATTAGTATTGAAGAGAAGCCCAAGGTTCCGAAATCGCACTACGCGGTGACCGGGCTCTATTTCTATGACGAGCAGGTAGTGGATTTTGCGAAATCGCTGAAACCGTCGTTGCGCGGAGAGCTGGAGATCACAGATCTCAACGCGCTGTACCTGAAGGATGGCTCACTCAACGTACAGACCATGGGGCGCGGGTTTGCTTGGCTGGATACGGGCACGCACGAATCGATGCTCGAGGCCTCGCACTTCATCGCCACGATGGAACATCGGCAAGGATTGAAGATCGCGTGCGTTGAAGAGATTGCATATCGCTTCGGTTATATCGACGACGAACAGCTCGAACGTCTGGCGCAACCACTCAGTAAAAACGGCTACGGCCGGTACCTGCAGAACATTCTGAAAGAAGGAAAAGCTCGGTGAACGTAATAGCCACTACCATTCCCGACGTAAAGATTTTCGAACCGAAAGTATTCGGTGACACGCGTGGGTTCTTCTTCGAGAGTTTCAACCATCGCGTGTTCGAAGAAGCGGTTGGGCATTCTGTCGAGTTCGTGCAGGACAATCACTCGAAATCCGCGAAGAACGTCGTTCGCGGCCTGCACTACCAAATCGATCACGCACAGGGAAAGCTGGTTCGCGTAGTCGCCGGGGAAGTGTTCGATGTCGCGGTTGACATTCGTCGCGCGTCGCCGACGTTCGGGCAGTGGGTCGGTGTGGTACTGACTGCGGAGAACAAGCGCCAGCTTTGGATTCCGGAAGGTTTTGCGCACGGCTTTGTTGTCATGTCCGAAGCGGCGGAGTTTTTGTATAAGACTACCGATTACTGGTATCCGGACGCAGAACGAGCGATCCGCTGGGACGATCCGACGCTCGCGATCGAATGGCCCATTTCTGGTGAAGCGTTGGTGTCCGGCAAGGATGGAGCGGCGCCGGCTTTCAAGGATGCCGAGTACTTTTGAGCTGCTTCCTGCAAGTCCATGTTTGACTTCAACGCCCTGCGGCTGACATGGGGGATGCCCTTCCTGTTGACGCTGCCCGATGCCGCCTCGAACCTGTCGGCAGATCGACCCGGATCACGGGTGTATTTGATCGACGTCCAGTTGCTGCCGGGTTGGTACATGATCGAGCTTTGCGTGAGCGGTCATGCGGCGCAGCTGCGCGCTCGGTTGCGGTTGCGGCTTCGAGATGAGGCATCGCATGCCACGCTCATGATGGGCCTCAGCGCACGGCAAGTGAGCAAGCGGCTTGTTCATCTCCCGACGCGCGGAAAGATCGAAATCGAGATAGATTGCGATGATCAGTCGGTCGATCGAATCGACGCGTTCCGTCTTGTCAGGGTCACGACGCGATTTGCGTACTCGCGCATCATGACCAAGCTCGGTGCGCTGCACCCCAGGTACAAACCCAGCGACGACAATTGCGACTTGGCTGAAGTCGGCCACAGTCGCGTTGACCTGGCGCAAGCATGGCGCGATTACTGCTGTCTGTTCGACGAGTCGGAACCCCTGATCGGATACCCGGACTGGGTTCGTCGCTTCGATGCGCCGAGCCCCGATACGTACCGCGTGATGTTGGACAACTTGCGCTACTTCGCTGGCGGCCCGCTGTTCGCGATCGGCATGGAGGTGTCGGGTGCAGCGTCGCCTCACTGGGAAACGGCAATCCGCTCGATCGCCGCGCAGATTTACCCGCACTGGCAACTTCTGATCGTAGATCGGCGTTCTGACTCCGATCGCACGGCACTGATTCCCCAAGACTTGAGTGCCGATACGCGTATCCGCGTCATTATGGACCACTCTCCAGCCGAAGCGCATTCGGCGCTCGATCAAGCGCTTGCCGAAAGCGGTCGTTGGGTCATGTTCGTCGGACAGCATGATGTGCTTCCTCGACATGGCCTTTACGTCGTGGCCGATGCGATTGCCCGGCACCCCGATGTCGACCTGATTTACGCGGACGAAGACAGTATCGACATCGATGGCGTTCGCCACAGCCCGCGCTTCAAGAGCGATTGGAACGAGGATCTGATGCTCTCGTCGGATCTGTTTACCGGTCTCGGTGCTTACCGGTCGGAAGTTTTCGCCTCATCCGGTGGACGGGACCATCGCCATGGGGCTGCGTCACGCTACGATATGACGCTTCGCTGTCTCACGCATACCAGTCGCGACAGGATCCGGCATATTCCGCGCGTGCTCTATCACGTACGAGCCCAAACCGAAGCTATTCAAGACCCGGATGAGCGACCCGATGCGCGTGAAGCAGGTCGGATGGCGGTCGTGCGTCACCTGTCGCGGGCGGGTATTCGAGCGATGGTCTCGACCACTGAGCATGGACGTCACATACGGTATCCGTTGCCGGAACGGGCCCCGCTAGTCTCGCTCGTCATTCCTACGCGCAACGGGTTTGCGTTGCTCAGTCGTTGCGTCGACTCGATTATCAAAAAGACGCGCTATCGTGCCTTCGAAATCATCATTGTCGACAATGGGTCCGACGATCCGGAAACGCTCGGCTACATGGAGCGGCTTGCGATCGATCACGGTGTATGCATCCTTCGGGACGATCGTCCGTTCAATTACTCCGCGCTCAACAACCGCGCGGTCGAATTGGCGCGGGGAGAGTTCGTCGCACTCGTCAACAACGACGTGGAAATCATCGACGGTGACTGGCTCGACGAAGTGATGGGGCATGCGTTGCGTCCGGAAGTCGGCGTTGTCGGTGTCAAATTGCTGTTTTCGAACGGAACCGTTCAGCATGCAGGCGTCATCGTCGGGCTCAGCGGCTGTGCCGATCACCTGCATCGCGGGCTGGGACGCAACGAGCCGGGCTACTTGGCGCGCGCGGTAACCACACAGTCCTTGTCTGCCGTAACCGGTGCATGCCTCGTCGTCAGGCGATCCCTGTATCGGCAGTTGGGTGGGTTGAATGAACGTGATCTCGCCGTCGCGTTCAACGACGTTGACTTCTGCCTTCGCGTCCGGCAAGCGGGCTATACCGTGGTCTGGACGCCACACGTCGTGTTGTATCACCACGAATCAGCCACGCGCGGCCGCGACGATACCGAGGAGAAGATGGCTCGTGCCACTCGAGAGATCGAGTACATGCGTGACCACTGGCATGACCTGATCGCAAATGATCCGGCTTATAACCCGAACCTGTCCCTCGATCGATTCGATTGTCAACTCGCGTGGCCACCGCGTGTAGCGTCTCTCAGGCGTCTCGCGCTTCATGCGCCCGGAGCGTCGACATCCTGAGGGCATCGAGTGCAGATCACTGGCAAGCGACTGTGAACTGATTCAACTGATCGTCGGCGGCTCGTGCAAGCGCGGACAGGGAACGATTGCATGACAGGGCGTGTACGCTAGCGAGTGGCGCCTCCAAGTGTACCTTGGCTCCGCTGTTCGGGGCGACGGCCCCCGAGTTTTTACCCGCAGCCTGTTTGAGCGGGTCGTCTTGCGCCCTCGTAAAAAAACTCCTCTGTAGGTTGGGCCGGTTTCTTGTGTTGGCTTGTCATGCCATCGATCCGGAGTCATCCATTTTTGATCCATATGAAAGATTTTTTCCTGTCGATAGTTCGTCGAACCATTCGATTCAAGGTCATTCCGATCAGGGATTTGGTTTTGCAGGGGGAGGCGTCAGCCGACTGGACGTCGATTGGAGACGATCCTGTTTTTGACCTTGAGCCGGAGGACGAGGGTAAGTCCATTCCGCTCGGCTGGGTCTATGTTGAGTCCAGGCTGATTCGACGTGGTGCGAACCTAGTGGCTCGGCTTTACGTCGATACCGGATCGGGGTTTTCAGATGCTGAATCCTTTGTCATTCCTGCGGCCCGCTCGGGAAATATCAAGCAGATCATCAAAATTCCACACAATACACGCCGTTTGCGTCTGTCGCCAATGCGGAGTGAGGGGGCGGTTAGGCTGGAATCTCTGCGGATAACAGAGATATCGTGTGTGGAAAGAGTTGCCAGAATGGCCGAGTGGACCGTTGGAGACATTATAAAATTCAAGAATACCGATCGCGCGAAAAAATACAATATAACCTGGGGGCGCCTGTTGACTGATCTGAATGGGGCGTATGCCGATTGCGCAAAACTGCGTTTTCATTCAGCTCCGCTGGATTACAGCTCATACGTGGAAAAATTCGATACACTGCATCCGTCAGATATTGAATCGATTCGGCGACATATGAATTCGTTTGTGCGGCGACCATTGATTTCCATTCTGGTTCCGGTGCGCGAGACATCCGTGCGATATCTGGAGTTGACCGTCCAGTCGGTATTGGCGCAGATTTATGAGAACTGGGAGCTGTGCATTGCTGTAGATAGCACAGTTGCATTAGAAGTCGCTTCATATTTGAGATCTGTTTCGGAAAGAGATAGTCGGATAAAAGTTGCCTTTCTGAATTCGGGGGGATATGTGTCGGCTAAGGCGAAGGGCGCTCTGGAACTGGCGACTGGAGAATTTGCTGCGACTCTTGGCCAGAATGATGTTCTTTCGCCTCATTCGTTATATCTCATTGCCCTGCAGGTCAATGAGATTGACGATCTTAATATAATTTATTCCGATAGCGATGAAATGGATGAGTCCGGAATTCGAGGTAACGCGTTTTTCAAGAGTTCATGGAACCCGGATTTGTTCTTTTCGTGCGACATGATATCTCGTTCGGTTGTCTATAGGACATCACTCGTGCGTGAGGTAGGTGGATTCCGGGTTGAGTATGAGGGTGGGCACGATCGTGATTTGACACTAAGGTGTGTGAAAAGAAGCATGCCATTTCAGATTCGCCATATTCCGCGTGTGCTCTATCATTTCCGTCGACTCGGGGAGTGCGGCTCGACCGACCCGGATGAGGAAAATAATGCGTGTAACGCCAAGGAACGAGCGCTTTCTGAATTTTTCAAAGATCGGCCTGGGGTGAGTATTTCGCGGGGCGAACTGACTGGAACTTTTCGGGTGCGGTATCCTATAACCACTCCCACCCCCAAGGTCTCTATCATCATACCGACCCGAGATGGTGGTCCACTTCTGAAAAAATGCATCCTCAGCATATTCGATGGAACTGTCTATGAGAACCTGGAAATCGTTGTCGTAGACAATCAAAGCAAGGATCGAGATACGGTCGATTTTCTGAAATCGTTGTCGCTGAAAGATAATGTCACCGTATTGAGGTATGATTTTCCGTTTAATTATTCGTCGATCAATAATTTCGCAGAAAAAAATGCGTCTGGTGATGTGCTGTGCTTTCTCAACGACGATGTGGAGGCAATCGAGCCAGATTGGCTGAGGGAGATGGTTTCGCACGCGTTACGCCCGGATATTGGCGCTGTGGGGGCAAAGCTTCTGTACGCCGACGGGTTCGTCCAGCATGCAGGCGTAGTGATGGGGATCGGCGGCTTCGCGAGCCATGCGCATCGACTATATCCATCGACGCACCCGGGATATGCAGGAAGAGCCGCTCTTGTACAAAATTTTTCGGCGGTCACGGGAGCATGCCTGGTCATGCGTCGGGAAGTATTTCGCGCGGTCGGTGGTTTTGATGAAGAAAATCTTCCGGTTGCATTTAATGACGTGGATTTGTGCCTCCGCGTACGAGAGGCGGGTTACAGGGTCGTGTGGACACCATACGCAGTCCTGCATCACTTCGAATCCTACAGTAGGGGGGACGATCAGATGTCTGCCGAGAAGCGTGCCAGATTCAATAAAGAGAAGAGGTTCATGCTTACCCGGTGGAATACCGACCAATTGAATGATCCGTATTACAATCAGAATTTAACGCTCGATAGAGAGGATTTTGCTATTGCCGATTTTCCGAGGATGTATGTTCCATGGCGTGAACGGACGGTATGAATCGTTTTAACTCTATCGCGCTTTCTGTTTGGAGGCGGCTTCGTGGATGATGCAGTTATTTTGGGTTGCACTGCTCTGTGACCTCTCCGAATTGTATCGGGGTGGTCGAATAGAGGAATGGAAGGAATGATCATGGATGAAAAAAAGCGCCTGTTGCCGGGTACTCCACTGATTGAATCGCCAATTTTTGATATTGAAGTCGCACATGCAAAGTTGACGCCTGCGGAGTATGAGATCGCAGTCGCGCTAAACCGTGACGGCTACGTGGTGATCGATTTTCCGGATCCCGAACTCGATTCACGAATTACACGCATCCGGGATCATTTGGCGCCGCTGTTCGCCGACACGGGTTCCGGCGACGATGGCGTGTATTATGGCGCGGGGCGTATTCAGGACGCGTGGATCAACGACCCTGATGTCAAGGCGATCGCTACTAACCGCAATGTGCTGGATTTGCTTGAGCGCTTGTATGGCCGAACTGCGTTTCCATTTCAGACGCTCAATTTCAGGGTCGGCACGCAACAAAAATTGCATACCGATGCAGTCCATTTCTCATCGATTCCACCGCGTTTCATGTGTGGGGTATGGGTCGCTCTGGAAGATATCTCGCCGGAAGCAGGGCCACTTCATCTGGTTCCTGGATCGCACAATTGGCCGATGATCGATAACGCAATGGCCGGTCGACGTGGGTTTGCGACGTCCAGCGAATCGGCGCAATTGCCTTATCAGGAATTCTGGGATGCGATGGTGGAAGCCAAGGATGCCGAAATCAGGACTTTCAAGGCGAGGAAAGGGCAAGCGTTGATATGGTGTGCCAATCTGCTCCATGGCGGGAGCCCGCAAATCAATCCTGCGTTATCTCGTTGGTCGCAGGTGACGCACTATTTCTTTGATGATTGCGTTTACTATACGCCTGCGTTTTCCGATGAATATCTGGGGCGGCTGCAACTTCGCGATCTGGTTAGCATCGTCGATGGCACGCGAAAACAAAATTCTTATCTGGGTGAAGAGGTCGTCGCTCCGGCTTCGGGTGCACGCAAGTCGCAAACCTTGACGGGTAGATTGCGCAAATGGATCCGCTCGTCTTGAACCCATTCGTCTGATCGCGTAGTTGGAAACTTACTCATAATCCGCGAAAGCCACCAATTTTCTCGACGGCGCGCATTCCTGAAGGTACTCGCACAAGGGGGAGAATGCGTTGCGTTGATGAGGTGCTGTACGTTGTGCTGTTGAGATTCCCAGCACGGGGGGATGTTGGATTTCAGACGGGGGTGATCTATTGCTGGCGCCCGATTGCAGCGTTGCCTTTCTCGGCAGCGCACGGTCGGGCGAGCGAACAGGTGGTCCTCAGGTATGTCTCGCTCCTACCGATGCATTGTCCGCGCGTACTTACCAACCGAAATACTTTCGTTCACGCTGAGGAGCTTGCTTTGCACATTTTTCGGCTCGTGTGCCGACATCCACGCATCGGGGAACACCGTGGCTCTCGCTCTTGCGTTGCTGTGTAGGTCGAGCGCAAGCAAGCACATCTGATATAGCCCCACCGCCGTCTCGCCCGCCTCTCTCCGGCCTGGGGCAGGTCTACCCATAGTTCCATCCATGTCCTCGCACGCTTGATCGGCGAGCATCGCCCTTGTCGATGTCGAAAAATTCGATCTACATTTGGCCGGGTGCGTTGAAGTGCACGTTGTTTACGCACAAAGGCGAGCGTGAAGCGTTGATTCTGAACAATTCTGGCGGTCGTCGCCGGACGAGGCTTTGCATCTCAAAGGACGTTGCTGCAATCGCCAGAATCAAGCATATTTGCGCGGCAATCCTGCAAATTCCGACGAGGCGTGGATGGGTCAGAAGGCTTCAGTGCGCGAGGAAAATTTGTCCCGGTATCCGCTGCTAGAGCAGATCATTCTGAAGCACCTACCGGTGCGTCTAGCCGATGCGATCGACTGGCACCGGTCGAGCGCTGCGATGGAGGATAGCTTCGTGTCCAGGCGTGATCGCTCGACCACCTCGCCGCGCCTCATCGCCGAACTGCTGTACCGGCAGGTGTTCACGAGCGAGACGAACCTGCAGAGCGAGTCGCTGATCGGCCAGCGAATGCTGACTCGCTGGCGCAAGCGCGTGGGAGACGCCGGCATGGAAGAATTAAATGGCCGCGCCAAGCGAATTCTGTCGCGGAAGCCGAAGACTAAACACAAACTCTATGCACGGTACACATCGGAAGTCGAGTGTCTGGCCAAGGGAAGCGCGTGCAAGCCGTACGAGTTCGGTGTACAGGTGTCGATCGCGACCACATACGAGAAAGCGCAGGTGGCGAGTGTGCGCTCGATGCCGAGAAATCCGTACGATGGGCGCACGCTGGAAGAGGCGTTGGAGCGGGCAGCAGCCCTGGGCGAAGTGAAGCCGGTGGTAGATCGAGGGTACAGGGGCTTGACGCTCCGCCGTGGCGACGATTTCCCACTCGTGTTTGAGGCGCGAGATCACACGGACATTGAGAGCGATGATCAAGCGGCGCAGCGCGATGGAGTCAGCAATCGGCCATATGACGGCGACAAGCAACCTCGGGTGCAACTGGTTCAGGGGCCAAGCTTTGGCGATGCGTTGAACGAGGCGCTGTGCGGTGCGGGGTGCTGCAACGTGCGGATGATTCTGAGGAGGCTGCGGTTTCTTTACGCTCAATTCTGGCTGCCGTCATGGGCGAAAATCCAGCAGGGTGTAACGCCGTCGGCGAGCAAAAGGAGTTGTTTAGAACTGACTGCCTACGTCTAACGCAGTTGTGCAGTCGAAGGTGTCGGAATATCCAATTGCAAGGCTCTTGTTATAAACGAGGGATTGTCAGAGGTAGGTTAGAGGAAGATCGCATGATATGATAATAAGCTACTTTGTGCATATCGCCATATCTGTGTTTGTATAGACACTCGAGTGAAGAGAGTATATTTATATGAAGCAATTTGCTAACGTGGATTTCAAGCATGATGGTACGGCATTTCGCTGCCCAACCGATCTATCGATATCGAGCGGATCCCTTCAGCGGGTTTTGGTTATTGGTCAATGTACTGCTGATCACATTCGTGGTTTTCTGCTGGAGAGCGGCATACATTGTGATTTTGTTCATATACAGTCCTTGATGGACCCACTGTTTCAGCCGCCGCAGCCGATCGAAACCTACGATTTGCAAATTGTCTTTCTGCCGATGGATAGAATAATCCCAGATTATACCTATTTTCCTCTTTCGTACGCAGACATTGATGCAGAAGAAAAAAGGTTCGCTAACGCAGAGAAGACGACGCTTGATCTTCTTGATATTGCCACGCGCTGGTTAAAAAGTCACAAAATTCTTACCTTTATTGGTAACTTTCTTGTGCCTCAGCAGAATCCAGTTGGGAAGTTGCTGCCTCGGTATGATTTGCGGAATCCATGCTACTTCATGGAGAAAATTAATGAGAGCCTTTCTCGTCGAGTTGACGATATGGATAACGCATTTGTCATTGACATGGATGGCGTGTCTTCGACATTCGGTAAAAAATATCTAAATGATGATTCAATTTGGTCATTGAGTCATGGTGGTTTTATTCAGAACATTGAATACGAACATTACGAGTCAAATCGGCAAGATAGCCAAAAGCGTTTAGAGGATCTTGGCCCGGTAACCGAGTATTACTCGGTAAGAACAGATGACGGATACCGCGCTTTGCGTGACGAAATCCTGTCGATGTATCGTATCGTTCGTCAGGTTGATGCGGTGAAAATTGTTATTATTGATCTTGACGACACGGCGTGGCGGGGGATCGCAGCAGAGGAAGACAATTCTCGTGATTTTATGACGATTGGATGGCCTCTCGGATTTGTCGAAGCGCTCATGTTACTCAAGCGCCGCGGTATTCTGTTGGCGATCATCAGTAAGAATGAGCACGAGAATGCTGTCGGTGCGTGGGAGCGGAACTATGGGAATGTATTCCCAATCAGTAACTTCGTATCGGTCAAGGCAAACTGGCTCCCCAAGCACGAAAATATGCGTCAAATTCTTCAAGAGACGAACCTGCTCGCGCAGAATGCCATCTATATCGATGATAATCCTGCCGAGCGCGACATTATTAAGTCGATGTTTCCCGATATCAGAGTTATAGGATCAAATCCTTATTACACTCGCCGCATCTTGCTGTGGTCATCCGAAACGCAGGTGCCATTTATTTCTGGGGAATCTTCATCCCGAACTGAATCGATAAAGAGCGTCATTCAGCGTGAGAATGATAGATTGTCAATGGATCACGATGAATTTCTTCAGTCTCTAAATATTAAGATTCGATACAATGTTGTTGTGGATTCGTCTGATAAATATTTCAAACGATGCCTTGAGTTGATAAATAAAACGAATCAATTCAATACGACTGGAAGGCGCTGGACTGTAGAAGAGGTGAATTCTGAAATAAATGATGGTCTGAAGATTTATGCATTTGATGTTGATGACCGATTTACTCAGTATGGCATTGTTTGTGTGGCCCTCGTTAAAGAAAACGTCGTCCTCCAGTTCGTGATGAGCTGCCGGGTTATTGGTCTCGGGGTTGAGATGGCTGCGCTCGGCGTTATCATGAACTCCATACAAGCGGAAGGACTGAACTCTGCCCTGGGGATCTCACAGGAAACAGAAAAAAATATTCTATCTCGCGATTTGTATGCGCGAGCAGGGTTTCAGGCAGCGGACCAAGGTATTTGGAACTGCGACCTGAATGTTGAATTAGCTCTTCCGAAGCACATGCAGCTTGATATGAGCTGTTAATTGGTGCAGGTCAGGGGGAGTCACGCTCCTTCTGACTCTCTCCGGCTATCACCTCTCACCAGAATGAGAGATCCAGTGTTACATCGGCCGGGGGGTAACCCTGGTCGCATCCCCCAAGGTCAGTTCACGGACTACATCAACAAGGCAGTATTCCCCGTTGCAAGCCTCAGCCCCACCTTCTGCCTGCGCTAATGCCATGCTCAAGGAAATGCAGTCGGTGGTTGGGATGCCGCTGATCTAGTACGCGGTTGGAGAAGACCTCGCCGCAGGCATCACCGAGCTGAAACGGTCAGTCATGCCGACGCCGGTCTCGGGCATCGCTCGGCTCGCATACCCACATTCGCGTCCAGTAATGCCCATTGGCGCTTGCTCGATTGGGCGGCATCTAGTAACCCCGTACTGGTCTTGGGAGTGCAGGACGCCCTGCGTCCAAATCCAATCTCTCGCACCATTGGACGTTAGTCCAGTGGTGTCTTGCAGGCGCACGTGACTAGCCTCGGCACCATCATCTCGAGGCAACGCCGACATGTCTTGGCTGATCAGTTATTCGTCGCTGACGCCGTCGCTCGTGTGTTCAGCAGTGCGCAGCCAAGGTCAAGTGGCGCGCATTTTGTCTTTGCCCAGCGGTCAGTTTTCAGGGGCAAGGTGTTCGCAAAAAATAGAACAAGCACAATCCACTAAGAGTTCGCCCACGCGGCGCCGTGTAATTGAAGGTAATAAAGGAGCGTTTCCTTGATCAACGCAGCGCGGGCTGAGATGTGTATAAGTTGGCGAGTTCGGCAGGATCGACCGTGAAATTCGCCACACTCAACTTGCCCTCGAGCCAGTCGGGGTATGTCAAGGGAGGAGGGAGTGTGTTGCTTTGTGGCCAATTTGCAACAAACGGGAAGATCTTTGCTCCGGGTTATTTCCTATTCGTCAAGAAACGTCTACTTCCTGTGTCAATATGTATGGATTGTAAAGTTTTCTGTATGGAAGGCATAAGCCTGTAGAAAGCCCGCCGGGTCGGACGATTGAGGGCGCTGCAGCGGCTGAACAGGGACGAGCATGCAGCCCGCTGCTCCAGTCGGTGCGATGGTGATAATTACGAAATCATGAGCATTAGCGAAATTTTTCAAGTAATCAGGACGGACATCACGGAGGGCGAGCGGGCGCCAGTCTCGGTCCTGCAAAAGCCTAAAATACTGAGCATCGGGGGATGCGTTACCGAAATTCTTGCTGGGAGAATGAATCGATTGGCAGATGTCACGCATCTGTGGCGTGTAAGTGTGCCATGTCTGATGTCCAAGAAAGTAGATGGTCGTACCTACTTTGAATCGCATGACAATCAATTGTCGGATCGGATAAATTTCGAGTTGACAAAGCAGGCGCGGCGTAAACTAAAAGCGGGCGGTTATGCTTTTTTACTTTTTGATCCGACAAGTGATTTTACCAATGATTATTATGAAAAAGATGGATGTATTATTTCTGATATGGAGTCGGCGATGTTGGCGCCGAATTGGAGGTGGCCGGATGGATTTATAGAAAATGGATGGACCAGGATTTCCCCGCGAAGTCATCATTATTTGGAGATTTATTATCACTACCTGAGGGAATTAATTAATTTGTCTGAGGAGATTGGCGTTCCGCTTGTTGCTATGAAAAGACGGGCGTGCGCTAACAAGATAACTCATGACGGGGTGGTGGGGTTGGGTGATTCTGATTCGCCAGAAATAAATTGGTGGGTCGACCTGCTTTGGGCGAAGATTGATGGCCTGTTGGGGAAGGTGAATGTTCTTGATTTAAATAGTCGTTTTTCTATTACATCTTTTGATGCGCCGTACGGTGAGGCGAAATTCCATCCGATCGAAGAATTTTATGATTATGCCTCGTACAAGTTAATGGGGTTGATGAGATTCAGTGACGATCTGATATCGGAAGTCACGTTTAATGTCTACCGGGAAAGAGCAAGTCGTCGTCTGGCCATTCATTCTGAGCGAGACGGATTGATTCACGAACGAAATGGGTTGGCTCAAGAGCGAGAGAGTCTAATTCACGAGCGAGACGGGTTGGCGCAAGAACGAGAAGGCCTGATTCATGAGCGAGACAGGCTGGTTCATGAGCGAGATGAATTGGCTCAAGAGCGAGAGAGCCTGATTTGCGAGCGAGACCGGCTGGCTTGCGAGAGAGAGGCGCTAATTCAAGAGCGGAATAGCTTGATGCAGGATCGAGATAGCCTTCGTTTATCTTTTGATAACTTTGCGGCGGAGCAAGAATGCAAACAGGCTCGTGAGATCGAGAGAGTACACATCGCAAACGAGTGCCATAGGCAGGAATTGGCGGCGATCTCAGAAGCTCGGGAAACGGCTCTTGCCGAAAACGCTGCCAGCCTACTAGCGCTAAGAAATTTGCAGGAAGGTTATCGGGATCTGTCGCATAGACATGAGGAACTGAGTGCTCAACAGAGCCGCCTCTTTAACGAGTTGCGTTTGGAGGGGGGGCCAATGGCTTTGCGCGACGTGCTTCCGCTGGCAAGGGCATGGCGGCCGATAATCAGGAGAATCGGGAGGGTCAAGCGATTCTTCCGCCGATCGATTGCGGGGCAGGCAACGGATCGAGGCGGACTCCATGGAAAGTAAGGTGTTAAAAGAAATGCGCGATGCCGTTGCCGGCTGGGTACAGATGATGTACGCGCGCGCTTCGTTGGAAGTGGTGCTCACAACCGGTGAGAAGTCGCGGATTTGACGACGGAGGCTGCGGCGAATGGTGGGCGCATGAAGCTATGCCCGCCCAGCTTCAACGGATAACCTCATGACGTGTTGAATTGTGTTTCGGAGTGAATGAGTTGTGATGGCGGGGCGCACTTCTGCGCGCCGTGGTCTCCCAAATTTGGGCTTGGATCGATGGAACATGGCCGATGACGTCTTGAGGCATGCTGGATTCGCCAGAACGTGACGGCTGCAGGTGCAGGGCCCCGGGACTTGTGAAACGGTGAAGCGGGTATGACAGTGCGATTGGCGTAGATGCTGGCCGACGCCGAGCGGGCTCATCCGCAAGAATGTGACGCACGTACGAAATCGTTTTTGACGGGCGAGAGATGTCGTTTTTTTGACGACGACAGATATTTCTCGTTTGTAATGCAATGCGGTATCCTCCACACCTCCGGCGGTCATTGTCGCCTCATTCAGCCACAGAGTCTGGCGGGAAAGGTTGCGTTCATTACATATGCCTTTCTATAACATTGCGCAAACATTCCGTGCTTCTTCTGGCTTCCATTCAATAACCTAGATGCCGCGCTCGTTTCTCGTGCTGCAAGGCACTGCCTCGCTTTTTTTCTATCGACTCTCGCGTGCGCTACGGAGCAGGGGATTTGCCGTCTACCGCGTTAATTTTTGCGGTGGAGACATGCTGTATGGCGGAGTCGGGACTGTTTTAAATTATAGCGGCGGGGTCGAGGGTTTGCCGCAATGGTATGACGATATCGTGCGGCAAGAAGGAATCACCGACGTCATCATGTTCGGCGACTGCCGCGACATCCATCGCGAGATGCTCGCAGTCTCGACGGCGCACGGCCTGCGTGTCCACGTGTTCGAGGAAGGCTACGTTCGACCGCACTGGATCACGCTGGAGCGTCACGGTGTCAACGGGCGCTCGTTGCTGCCGCGCGACCCCGCATGGTATCTGCAGCAACGCAGCGTAACGCCCCCCGCCAAGCAGTGGGAGGCCACGGGCTACAACCTGTACGAGCGTGCTCTCCACGACATCACGTATCGTTTTGCGAACACGGTGTGCTGGCCCCGGTTCCCGAAGTATCGCAGCCACCGGCCGAAAAACGGCTTCTTCGAATACTCAGGGCTGGCCGTTCGGATGCTTCTGCAGCGCAAACATCGACGCGAAGCAGAGATCGTTACGCGCGAGTTGCTCGACAGCGGACGGACTTACTACCTGTTTCCGCTGCAATTGAATTCGGATGCGCAAATCGTCGTGCATTCGTCTTTCGATGGGATTCGAGCAGCGATCAGCCATGTTGTGGAGTCTTTCGCGCGATACGCGCCGCAAGATGCGTTGTTGGTGATCAAAAATCACCCACTGGATACCGGGCTGATCGAGTATCGGAATTTTTCGCTTAAAATTGCGCGTGCCGCAGGCATGGAGAATCGGCTTCGTTTCATCGATGCCGGGCATCTTCCGACATTGCTTGAACATGCGCGCGGGGTCGTGGTGATCAACAGCACGGTCGGCTTGTCCGCGCTGCATCACAAGCGGCCGCTGGTTGCACTTGGCTCGGCTATCTACAATTTCAGCGGCCTGACCTGGCAGGGTGATCTCGATGATTTTTGGCTTGAAGGCGTGCCGCCAGATATGGATCTCTATCACGCGTTCCTCGACTACGTGATGCATCACACCCAGATCAACGGCGATTTCTACACCCGAACCGGTATTGCGATGGCCATTGCCGGCGCGGTCGCCCGGCTAGAGCGTGCGGATGGCTAAGGCGTCGGTTCGGCACGTTGTTGTCACCGGCGCGAGCTCGGGTATCGGTCGCGCTCTTGCGCTCGCATACGCGCAGCCTGGTGTCGTGCTCGGCATCGCTGGCCGGAACGAGGCGCTGCTCGAATCGACCGCCGCGGCTTGCAGGGCGCGCGGTGCAACCGTGATCGTCGGTATCGTCGACGTCCGGGAGCCCGGTCCGATTCGCGCCTGGCTGCATTGCTTCGACGATCAGTATCCGATCGACCTGCTCATCGCCAACGCCGGCGTCGCGAGTACGCTGTCCTCCGCATCCGACTGGGAAGATCTCGACCGTATTACCAGTGTCGTCGACACGAATTTCTACGGTGCGATGCACACCGTCCTCCCGATTGTCGAACGCATGCGCATCCGCAAGCATGGCCGCATTGCCGCAGTCAGCTCTCTGGCAGCCCTTCGCGGCATGGCTATCTCGCCCGCATACTGCGCGAGCAAATCGGCGATCAAGGCCTACGCCGATTCCGTCCGCCCGCTTCTGAAGCGCGATGGCGTCGGTGTCTCGGTCATTCTTCCCGGCTTCGTCAAAACGTCGATGAGCGACGTGTTTCCGGGCGACAAACCTTTCATGTGGACTGCTGATCAGGCAGCCGCATATATTCGCAGAAAGCTCGATATCGGACGTGCGGAAATCGCGTTCCCCAGCCTGCTTGCATTCGGCATGCGCATCCTGGCTTTGCTGCCCAGCACGCTGGCCGATGCGATCCTCGACAAGCTTTCGTATCTGCCCGGCAAGGAAGACGCAAATTGACGGGCGCAATCTGGCTCGCGTTCGCCGCTGCGGCCGGCGCGTCGTTTCTGCCGGACCGGATCGCAGTTCCGCGCGCGCCATTGCGACGTCGCGCCGATACGCTGCTTTTGCATGTGCTTTCGGTCGTGTTCCTTGCGTCGCTGATATTGCTCGTCACTGCGCGTCCAATCTTCTCGTCGTCCGTCGCGGTTGCGCTGGTCGGGCTCGTTGCGGTCGTGAGCAACGCAAAATATGAATCCCTGCGCGAACCGTTCGTTTTTACCGACCTCAGCCTCTTCAGCCAGTTGTTCTCGCATCCGCGGCTCTATCTGCCGTTCCTGAGCGCCGGCAAGATAGTTGCGATCGGCGTAGGGATCGTGCTGGTCGTCGCCGGCTATCTCGCCGAGGCGCCCGTCACGCCGCGTCCGGTGCTCGCGCTGGCGGTCGTGGTTGCGTTCACATTCTTACTGGCGCGATACATTGCAGCTCGCCTGCCATTGGTGCTCGACGCAGAGGAAGATCAGCGCCGTCACGGTTTTTTCGCAGTATTCATCGCATACTTGCTGAACGGCATGCGGCCCGCGACGTTCGAAGCGTTCCGGCACGTGGTCGAAGCGGGACCGTTCGCGACCGGCACGCCGGCGCTGCGCCCTGACGTCATCGTGATCCAGAGTGAATCGCTGTTCGATGTGCGACGTATTTCACCAGCGATCCCCCCCACCGTGCTTTCCCATTTTGATCGGGCAAGGAACGAGGGGGTCTGTTACGGCGAGCTTTCGGTGCCGGCGTGGGGCGCAAACACGATGCGCACCGAATTCGCGATGCTGACCGGCCTGGCGTATGAGCAGCTGGGCTACGCGCGCTTTTATCCCTATGCTTTTGTGCGTCGCGCGTGCGCATCGATTGCACGGTGGTTCGGACAGGCTGGTTACAACACGGTTGCGATTCATCCGTACTACGCTGATTTCTTCGGGCGTAACCGCGTATTCCCGTTACTCGGATTCGACAAGTTTCTCGATATAGAACACTTCGCCGATGCGCCGCGCGCGGGCCCGTATATCTCCGACGCCGCCGTGCTGGACGCCGTGCTTGCCGAACTGGAAGCTGCACGCGACAAGCCGCAATTCGTGTTCGCGATGACGATGGAAAACCACGGCCCGCTGCACCTGGAGCAGGTTTTGCCTGGGGAATCGTCTTCAAGGCATACTCTGGGCGAGGGCACTTCCTGGCGCGACCTGACTGCATACCTTCGCCATATTGAAAACGCCGACACAATGATCGGGCGTTTGCTCGATCATTTGCGCGCCAGCGATCGTGAAACAGTCGTTTGCTTTTACGGCGACCATGTTCCCGCGTTACCTCACGTGTTCGAAAAGCTGGGTGTTTCTCCACAAACCAGCGACTACTTCATTTGGCGAAATTACGGCACAGATGCTCCAGAATGCCGGAATTTGGCAGCCGAAGAGCTTGGGGCGGCGCTGCTGCATGTGGTACAAGATGACGGAAATCGTACGGAACAGCCGCACGCATCCGAGAAAGCGACATAAAAGATGAACAGCAAGATTGCAATAATTGGGGTGGCTTGTCGGTTTCCCGGAAGCGCGAACAATCTCGGCGACTTCTGGCAACTGCTGCGCGACGAACGCGACGCAGTGACCGAAATCCCCGCCGACCGCTTCGGCACCGATTTCTACCAGCACCCGTCCAAGCGCGAACCGGGCAAGAGCTACACGTTCTCGGCCGGCGTCGTCGACAACGTCGCCGGCTTCGATGCCGCGTTCTTCGGCATTTCCCCGCGCGAAGCGGCCCAGATGGACCCCCAGCAGCGCTTGCTGCTCGAACTCGCGTGGGAAGCATTCGAGGACGCGGGCGTGCGCCCGGCCGACATGCGCGGCAGCAACTGCGGCGTCTTCGTCGGCGCCGCCAGCATGGACTACGGCAACCGCAACATGGACGATCTGAACGTGATCGATCCGTATTCGGCGACCGGCAACACCCTGAGCATCGCGTCGAATCGCGTGTCCTACCTGTTCGACCTGCGCGGCCCGAGCATGTCCGTCGACACGGCCTGCTCGTCATCGCTCGTCGCACTCCACCAGGCCGTCAAGGCCCTGCAGTCCGGCGAAGCCGACGTGGCGCTCGCAGGCGGCGTCAACCTGCTGCTGCACCCGTTCGGTTTCGTCAGCTTCTCCAAGGCGTCGATGCTGTCGCCGCGCGGCCGTTGCCGCGCGTTCGATGCGACCGGCGACGGCTATGTCCGCTCGGAAGGCGGCGCGTTCGTGCTGCTCAAGCCGCTCGATCGCGCGCTCGCTGACGGCGACACGATCCACGCGGTGATCGCCGGCTCCGGCGTGAACTCGGTCGGCCACACGCCGGGCGGCATCAGCGTGCCGGGTGCGGCCGCGCAGGCGTCGCTGCTGCGCAGCGTGTACGCGCGCGCGGGCATTGATCCGCAGTCGCTGGCGTATCTCGAAGCGCACGGCACCGGCACGGCGGTCGGCGATCCGATCGAGGCGCGTGCGCTGATCGACGTCGTGTCGGGCGAGCGCCCGGCGGATCGTCCGCTGCTCATCGGCTCGGTCAAGACCAACATCGGCCATCTCGAGACCGCATCCGGCATGGCCGGGCTGCTGAAGGCCGTGCTGTGCCTGAAGCACCGTGCGGTACCGCGCTCGCTGCATTTCGTCACGCCCAATCCCGGGATCGATTTCGACGGCGGGCGTCTGCGTGTCGTCGATCGCTACATGCCGCTCGACGCGGGCGACGCGCCGCTGACGGTCGGCGTCAACTCGTTCGGCTTCGGCGGGACGAACGCACACGTCGTGCTGACAGAGGCGCCGGCTGCAAACGCGGCGTTGGCGGCCGCACGTGAGCCCGAGCCGACACAAGCGCAACTGTCTCCGCTCGTCCTGACCGCGCGCAGCGCGAATGCGCTCGGCGCGCTCGCGGCCCGCTATCTGGTGATGCTCGACAACGGCGGCGACTGGCAGGCGCTGGCCGCCGCGGCCGCACGTCGTCGCCAGTGGCTCGAACATCGCGCGATCGTCGCGCCGGCCGACCAAGCCGAAGGCCGCGCGGCGCTTGCGGCACTGGCCCAGCCGGCAGCGGAAGGCCTGCCTGCCTGCGTGGCAACCGGCCAGGCCCCGGCCGACGCGGTGCGCACCGCGCTCGTCTTCTCGGGCAACGGCTGCCAGTGGGTCGGGATGGGCAACGAACTCTATGCGGAGAACGCCGTGTTCCGCGCGGCGCTCGACGAAGTCGACGCGCTGTGGTGTGCCGATGGCAGCCCGTCGCTCGTCGACGTGATGCGCGGCGGCCCGAGCGCGGAATGGCTGGCCGGCGCGGGTGCCGAATGGCTCGCCGCGACGGAGAACGCGCAGCCGCTGCTGTTCGCGATCCAGGTCGGCATGATTCGCGTGATCGACGCGCGCGGGATGCGTTACGACGCGGCGATCGGCCATAGCGTCGGCGAGATTGCCGCGGCGTGGGTGACGGGCGCGCTGTCGCTCGCCGACGCGGTTCGCGTGATCAAGATCCGCAGCCGCGCGCAGGCGATGACGCGCGGCAGCGGCCGGATGGCGGCCGTCGGCATCGGCGACGCGGCGGCGCGCGAACTGATCGCGCGCCACGGGCTGGCGCGGCGCGTCGAGATCGCGGGCATCAACAGCCCTGACGCGGTGACGCTCGCGGGCGAGCTGCAGGGCTTGCAGGCACTGGAGGCCGCGTTGCGCGGCAGCGGCAAGTTCTTCCAGATGCTGGATCTCGACTACGCGTTCCACAGCAGCCACATGGACCGCATCGAGCCGGTCGTGCTGGCCGAGCTGGCGAGCCTGCGGCCGCAACCGGGCAACGGCACGTTCGTGTCGACCGTGACCGGCGGCGCGCTGGCCGGCACCGAGCTCGATGCCCGCTACTGGTGGCGCAACATTCGCGAGCCGGTGCGCTTCGGCGACGGCATCGCGCATCTGATCGAGCAGGGCGTCCGGCTGTTCGTCGAGGTCTCGCCGCATTCGATCCTGCGCACGTACGTGAAGCAGGCATTCGCGGCCGCCGGCGCGACCGGCGTGGCGCTGCCGACGCTCAAGCGCGATCACGGCAGCGCGGTGACACTGCGGCAAGCGATTCTCGCGGCGATCGCGCACGGTGCGAGCGTCGATCCCGACCGCTTCGCGCCGGGCGAAGCGCGTGCTGCATTGCCGTCCTATCCGTGGCAGCGCGACCACTTCTGGCTGACGCCGACCGTCGAAGGCTACGGCCTCGTCAATCGTCGCCGCGAGCATCCGCTGCTCGGCTATCGCCTGCACGAGCACGCATTCGCGTGGGAAAACCAGCTCGATCCGGCGAAGCTGCCGATGCTGGCCGATCACGTCGTCGACGGGGGCGTGGCGTTCCCGGGTGCGGGCTACGTGGAAATGGCGCTCGCCGCGGCACGCACCTTCTTCGATACGCCGGATGCGGCGCTCGAAAACGTCGAGATCCGCACGCCGGTGGTATTCCAGCCGCAGCAGGCGAAGCTGTTCCGGCTCGTGATCGAGCCGCGTACCGCGACCTTCACGATCGAGACGCGCGACCGGATGTCCGACGGAGCATGGACGCTGAACGTGACGGGGCGGATGCTGGAAAGCGGCAACACGCTCGGCGATGCGAGCGTCGTGCCGTCCGACGCGCTCGATCGTCTGCTCACGTTGCCCGCGGCCGACGGCGACACGCTGTATGCAAACACGGCGGCCATCGGCCTCAGCTACGGGCCGGCATTCCGCTGGGTCCGCACCGTGCGGGTCGCCGCGGATGACGGCGCGGCGCTGGCCGACGTCGCCGCGCCGGCCGCATGCGGCGACGCGCGGGCATTGTCCGCCTATCTGCTGCATCCGGCGCTGATGGACAGCGGGTTTCATCCGCTGTTCGCACTGCTTGCGGCGCACGCGCGCGAAGGCGAGCATCCGGCTTACGTGCCGGTGCAGATCGGTCGGGTCGACTATCTGCGCGGCGACACGGTCGAGCGGGTGCTCGTGCGGATCGACCGCCACAGCCCGCATTCGATCGTCGCGCATTTCGAATTCCTCGACGCGCGCGGCGCGATTGTCGCGCGGCTCGGCGCATGCCGGTTCCGGCGTGTCGACCTCGTCGGCCGCCGTCAGAACCTGCCCGCGCGCTTCGTATACCGCCTTGAAGAAGTGCCGCTGCCGGGTGACGTCAATGCAGCCGGTTTGCCGGCCCCCGACGCGTTGCTCGCGCTTGCTGCCGCACGGCTTGATGCGGCCGGGCACGACGGCCGCCGGACGCAGCATCTGACGGAAATCCTGCCGCTGCTCGACGTGCTGGCGAGCCTCTACGCGCTCCGCGCGTTCGATGCGCTCGGCGCATTCGCCGGCACATGGCAGCCGGCGGCCGGGCGTGAGGCACTGGCTGCACGTCTTGCCGACATGCTGGTCGAGGACGGTCTCGCTCATCGCGATGGCGCGCTGCTCGTGCGCGACGACGCGGCGTGCGCGGCGTTGCCGCCGCTCGACGAGCTGTGGCGCGGGCTGCTGGCCGAATCGCCGGGGCACGTGGCCGAGCTGACGCTGCTCGCGCATTGCGGCGCGGCGTTGCCGGACGTGCTGAATGGCGCGAAGGACGGCGCCCGCCTGCTGTCGCCGACCGGGCACAGCCTGGTCGAACAACTCCTGGCCGCGTCGCCGACGTGGCAGCATGTGCACGCGTTGCTGACTGCGAGCGTCGAGCAGGCAGTCGATGAATGGCAACCCGCACGCCGGTTGCGCGTGCTCGAACTGGGCGCGACGGACGGTGACGTGCTGCAGACGCTCGGCATGCATCTCGCGGCCGCGCGCTGCGATCACACAATTGCGGCGACTGCCGGTCAACTCGCCGGGTTCGACGCCGATGCGGAAGCGGCGGTGCGCACGGTTGCGTTGCAGTCTGGCGAGCGGTTGTCGCTGGCCGCTGACGAAGCCGGCCCTTACGACGTGATCGTCGCGAACCGCGCGTTGAGCGGCCGGCACGATGTGGCCGACGCGCTGAATGCAATGCGGTCATGGTTGGCGCCGGGCGGATTGCTGCTGCTGGCCGAATCGCGTCGCGGCCGTTTCTCCGACATCGTATTCGGCGCGCAGGCTTCGTCGACGGAAGCCGATGCGCCCGTGCCGCTGGCGCCGGCGGATCTCGATGCGGCGCTCGAACACGCGGGCTTCGTCGATGTCGTGCGGCACGTCGAGCAATCGCTCGATCTGGACGGCACGCCGACGTTCGTCATCGCGCGCAACCCCGCGAGCGCCGTTGTCGCGCAACGCGGCGAGGAACCGAGCGATCTCGATACGCTTGCACGCAGCGAGCAATGGCTCGTCGTGCACGCACCGGATGCCGCCGGCAGTTTCGGCGGGCGGCTGGCCGATGCACTGGCGCGCGCGGGCTATCCGGCCGATATCGTCGACGTCACGCACGCGGCCGATGCGATCGCGTCGTTGCCGGCCGGACGGCCGACGCATGTCGTCTTCTGCGCGCCGGAAACGCCGCTCGCCGAATCGGCGACGGGCGATGGCCTGATGGCCGCTCAGCGTAACGGCGTGATCGCTCTTGCGGAACTCGTTCGCACGCTCGGCGCGCAGCCGAACGCGGCCACGCGGCTGACCGTCGTCACGCGCGGCGGCGCGCCGTTCGCCGGGACCGCGAATGCGCATCCGGAACAGGCCACGCTGTGGGGCCTCGGTCGCGTGCTGGCGAACGAGCATCCCGAACTCGCGTGTCGCCTGATCGACGTCGATCGGGCTGCGGACCGGATCCCCGACGCGCTGATTCGCGAGCTGACCGGCGCGGCGGTCGAGGAAGAGGTCGTCCTGGGCGCACACGGGCGGCAGGTGCCGCGCATGCTGACCGCCGCGCAGGCCGCGGCCCGCAACGATGGTGCGATCGCGCGTGCGGCCGTGCTCGCGTTCGACGCGCCGGGCTCGTTGCGCAATCTCGAATGGTTCGCGTTGCCGGAAAGCCCGCTGGGTGACGACGAGGTGGAGATCGAGCCCGTTGCCACCGGCCTCAATTTCCGCGACGTGATGTATGCGATGGGGCTCTTGTCCGATGAAGCGGTCGAGACCGGCTTCGCGGGCGCGACGATCGGGATGGAACTGTCCGGCCGCGTCGTGCGGGTGGGCAACGCCGTGACGGCATTCGCGCCGGGCGATGCGATGCTCGGCTTCGCGCCGGCTTCGTTCGCGACGCGCGTCAGGACGCGCGCGCAAGCGATCGCACTGAAACCCGAGCGGCTGTCGTTCGAGGAAGCGGCGACCGTGCCGACCACGTTCTTCACCGCGTACTACGCACTCGTCGAGCTCGCGCGTCTGCGTCGCGGTGAGCGCGTGCTCGTGCACGGCGGCGCGGGTGGTGTCGGGATCGCCGCGATCCAGCTCGCGCGCCACTTCGGCGCGGAAGTGTTCGCGACGGCGGGCAGCGACGAGAAGCGCGAGTTCGTGCGCCTGCTCGGCGCGGACCACGTGCTCGATTCGCGCAGCCTCGCGTTCGCGGACGAGATTCGCGCGCTGACGGGCGGCCAGGGCATCGACATCGTGCTGAACTCGCTCGCTGGCGAAGCGATGGTGCGCAGCATCGATACGCTGCGGCCGTTCGGTCGTTTCCTCGAGCTCGGCAAGCGCGACTTCTACGAAAACAGCCATATCGGGTTGCGGCCATTCCGCAACAACATCAGCTATTTCGGCATCGACGCCGACCAGCTGATGGGGGCGTTGCCGGAACTGACCGCGCGCCTGTTCGGCGAAGTGATGGCGCTGTTCGAGGCGGGCGTGCTGCATCCGCTGCCGTATCGCGCGTTCCCGGCCGAACGGGCGGAAGATGCGTTCCGCTACATGCAGCAGGCGCGCCAGATCGGCAAGGTGCTCGTGACCTATCCGTCCGGCACGCCGGCCCCGACGCGCGGCGTCACGCGCGCGGGCTCGCTCGCGCTCGATCCGCATGGCACGTACCTGGTGGTCGGCGGCACGGGCGGGCTCGGTTTCGCGAGCGCGCGCTGGATGGTCGAGCGCGGCGCACACCGGCTGACGCTGGCGAGCCGTTCCGGCGAGCTCGCTGCGGCCGCGCGCGAGGAGGTCGAGCGCTGGCGCACGACGCTCGGCGTTACGGTCGATGTCGTGTCGTGCGACGTGACCGACGCCGCGGCGGTCGACGCGATGATCGATGCGATCGTCCGGCGCGGCAGCCCGCTCAAGGGCGTGCTGCATTCCGCGATGTCGATCGACGATGGCCTCGTGCGCAATCTCGACGATGCGCGCATGGCCGCGGTGCTCGCACCGAAGGTGGCCGGCGCGTGGAACCTGCATCGCGCGACGCGCGCGTTGCCGCTCGACCTGTTCGTGGTCTATTCGTCGGCGACGACCTATCTCGGCAATCCGGGGCAGTCGAACTACGTCGCGGCCAACACCTTCCTCGAGGCGCTCGTCGAACATCGTCGCGCGGCGGGATCGCCGGGCACGTTCATGGCCTGGGGGCCGCTCGAGGACGTCGGCTTCCTCGCGCGCCACGCGGATACGCGCGAGGCGCTGCAGTCGCGGATCGGCGGTGCGTCGATCACGTCCGACGAAGCGATGGTCGCGCTTGAGCGCACGCTGGTCGCGGGCGCGGCCGGCGAGGCCGTGGTCCGGCTCGACTGGCACGCGGTAGCGCGCGGGATGCCGGCCGCGAAGGCGCGCCGGTACTCGCTGCTGCAATCGCACGCGAGCGGCGGTGATGCGCGCGACGGCGGCACGCAGTTGCGGGAAGAAGTGCTGGCGTTGCCGCGCGACGAAGCGATCGCGCTGGTGGCGCGGACGCTGCAGGCGCAGATCGCGCGGATTTTGCACATGACGCCGGATCGCATCGCGCTCGACAAGTCGGTACTCGACATGGGCATGGATTCGCTGATGGGGATGGAACTCGGCCTCGCGGTCGAGGAAGCGTTCGAGGTCAAGCTGTCGGTGATGGCGATTGCCGAAGGCGCGTCGGTGACGACGCTGGCCGGACGTATCGTCGATTCGATCGGCGCGTCGACCGATGCGGATGCCGGTTCCGCGACGGATGCCGCGCAGGAGGCCGTCGCGGCGCTCGCGGCGAAGCATGCGATCGACGGCGAAGCGCGCGCGATGCTCGATGCGCGGCAGGCGCCCGTGGCGGGTCAGGCGTCGCCGACGCTGGAGGTCGCGCGATGAGCGCGCCGTCCGGCTGGGCGACGCGTCAGGGTACGCTGGCACGGCCGCTGGTGATCGACGGTCACGGGCTGCACACGGGGCGCCGGGTGGGCGTGCGGATCCTGCCCGGGCGTCCGGAAGAGGGCGTGACGGGCATCGCGTTCCGTCGCGTCGCGCAGGGGCGCACGCTCGCGACGCTGCCGGTCGATCCCGCGCTGCGCCGCGCGCAGCCGCTGTGCACGATGCTGCGCAATGCCGACGGCGTCGGCGTTCGCACGATCGAGCATCTGCTCGCGTCGCTGCTTGCATGCGAGATCGATCACGCGATCGTCGAGATCGACGCGGAAGAAGTGCCGATTCTCGATGGCAGCGCCGCGCCGTGGGTGGACGCCATCCGCGCGTGCGGCCGGGTCGCGCTCGATGCGCCGAAGCGCTTCATCCGCGTGCTGCGGCCCGTCGTCGTCACGGACGGCGACGGCGACCAGCGGCGCGAAATGCGGATCGAACCGGCGCCGCGTTACGAACTGAGCGTGCGCAACGACCTGCGCGGCTTCGGCGACATGCACTGGGACGGGGCGCTGACGCCGGCCGCATTCGCGACCGAAATCGCACCGTCGCGCTCGTATGGCCGCGTGAAGTGGGCGGTACCCGCGATCGTCGCCGGCTATCTGCGCGGGGTGCCGATCCTGCGCGGCGCGCGGCCGTCGTGCACGGCGTCCATCGTCGGCAATCGCGTGCTGGGCGGGATGCGGCTCCCGGAAGAGTTCGTCCGGCATCGCGTGCTCGACCTGGTCGGCGATCTCGCGCTGGCCGGCGCGCCGCTGCTGGCGCGCGTGAGCGCACTGCGGCCGAGCCACGAGATGAATTTCCGGCTGGTGGACGCGCTGCTGGCCGAACCCGATGCGTGGCAATGGGCCGAGTTTCCCGACGCGTGACACCACGCTTTTTCATGATGCGGGGCGTAACATAGCGCCTTTTCGAGATACAGCGAAGGAAGCAATGGCACTGGGAGAGCATCTTCGCCAGCAACTGGCGGCGAAAGCGCTGAAACGGCAACTGGAGCGCGCGACCGATGCGGCCGCGGCACCGGGCGTGCCCGGCACGCTGGCCGCGCAGACCGCATCGGCGCGCAGCCGCTTCGAATCGATGCCGCAGTATCAGCAGGTCCGGATCATGCGCGAGATGGGCGAGAAGCTGCGCGTCGACTCGCCGTTTTTCCGCGTGCATGAAGGCGTGGCCGGTGCGACGACGCAGATCGGCGGCCGCGAGTACCTGAACTTCGCGAACTACAACTACCTCGGCCTGGCCGGCGACCCGGCCGTGTCGTCGCGCGCGAAAGCCGCGATCGACCGTTACGGCACGTCGGCCTCCGCCAGCCGGATGGTCGCGGGCGAGCGGCCGGTGCAGCGCGATCTCGAGCGCGCGCTGGCCGCGTTCTACGAGACCGACGACTGCGTCGCGTTCGTGAGCGGCCATGCGACGAACGTGACCGTGATCGGCGCGCTGTTCGGCCCCGGCGATCTGGTCGTCCACGATTCGCTCGCGCACAACAGCATCGTGCAGGGCGCGCAGCTGAGCGGCGCGAAGCGGCTGAGCTTCGCGCACAACGACTGGCAGGCGCTCGACGAACTGCTGTCGCGCGTGCGCCGCGAATACCGGCACGTGCTGATCGCGATCGAAGGGCTGTACAGCATGGACGGCGATTTTCCCGACCTGCAGCGCTTCGTCGACGTGAAGACGCGCCACGGTGCATTCCTGCTGGTCGACGAGGCGCATTCGCTCGGCGTGCTCGGCGCGACCGGCAAGGGCATCCGCGAGCACTGCGGCGTCGCGCCCGACCAGGTCGACATGTGGATGGGCACGATGAGCAAGACGCTGGCCGGCTGCGGCGGTTTCATCGCCGGCTGCCAGCCGCTGGTCGACATGCTGCGGCACCTGGCGCCGGGTTTCCTGTACAGCGTCGGGCTTGCGCCGACGCTCGCCGAAGCGTCGCTGGCCGCGCTCGAGCGCCTGCAGGCCGAGCCGGAGCGCGTCGCGCAATTGCAGGCGCGCGGGCGGCAGTTCCTGACCGAGGCGCGCGCCGCCGGGCTGAACACGGGCACGAGCGCCGGGTTCGCGGTCGTGCCGGTGATCACGGGGAGCTCGCTGAAGGCCGCGCAGTGGGCGAATGCGATGTTCGACGAAGGCATCAACGTGCAGCCGATCTTCTATCCGGCCGTCGAGGAAAAGGCAGCGCGGCTGCGTTTCTTCATCTGCTCGACGCACGAGCCGGAGCAGATCAGCCGGACGGTCGCCGTGTTGTCGCGTCTCGCCGGGCGCAGCGCATGACGCTGGCCGGTGCGTTCGCGCACGAGGTGCCGCGCGCTGGTGAGCGTGTGCGGTTTCGCGCGGCGGATGCGGGCGACGCGGGGGCATGCGCGCCGCTCGTGTTTGCGTCCGGCGTGGCCGAATTCGGGTTCTTTCTCGGCGAAAGCGATGCACGCTGCGTTGCGTTTTTGCAGCAGGCGTTTCGGTCGCGTTACGGGCGCTTCTCGTGGCGCCGGCATCGCGTCGCAGTCGCAGATGACGGTGGCGTGCTTGCCGTGATGGCGATCCACGACGGGCAGCAGACGATGTTCGACGATGTGCATGTCGTGTGGGCACTGGCGCGCTTCTTCGGCGTGCGCCGCACGATCGGCCAGTTGTTGCGCGGGCTGATCCTCGAAACGGAAATTCCGGCACCGAAGCGTTCGCAGATCCTCGTCGCGCATTGCGCGACCGACGAGCGGCAACGCGGCACGGGCGTATTCAGCGCGCTGTTTCGCGATGCGCTGGACACCGGCGCGTTGCCAGCCGACGGCAGCCGCGACGTCGTGCTCGACGTGCTGACCCGCAACGTGCGGGCCCGCGCGCTGTACGAGCGGTTGGGGTTCACTGCACTGCCGCGGCCACGCGCCCGTTCGCGCCGGCTGCCCGCCGAACTCGATTCGATCCGGATGGGTTTTTCTCGCCGCGCCTGACGGCGAGTATCGGGCCTGCCGCCTTACTTGTGCCGCAGGCCGAATAGCTGGCGGAGTTCGTTGGCATCGTGTGCGGACGTGGTTGCCGTTCGCGCGAATAGCCACCGACGCACGCGGGACGGCGTTCGATCGCGACGGCGTCAGCCGCCCAGCGGCAGTTTCCGGATGATCGCGTCCACACACTCCGAGGGACTTGCCTCGGCCGTCCTGACATGAACGTCAGGGGACTGCGGTGGCTCATAGACGGAATCGATGCCGGTAAATTGGCGAATCGCGCCTTGCCTTGCCAACGCATAGAGTCCCTTCGGGTCGCGAGCCTCTGCGACTTCGAGTGCAGTATCGACAAAGACCTCGATGAACGTACCGGCCGCAAAGCGCGCCCGCGCTTTGGCGCGCGCCTCCTGGAATGGTGAGATCAGCGCAGCGATGACGACGAATCCGGCATCCACAAGCAGCCTCGCCACCTCGGCGGTTCGCCGGATATTTTCATGGCGATCGGCATCGCTGAATCCGAGATCCCGGTTCAGCCCCTCGCGCAGGCGGTCGGCATCCAGCAGATAGGTGCGAAGTCCGCGGCCATCGAGGTGTTCCTGTAGCAAAGTCGCCAGCGTCGATTTGCCTGCGCCGGAGATACCGGTCAGCCACACCACGAAGGCGCGATCCTGTTTTCCGTCCGGACTGGTGGAGCAACCGTTCGTCGGCGTGGCGGGTGACAAATTCTTGAAATCCTGGGGCATTTCCGATGTGAGGTGCGGGCGACCGTGAGGTTGCATTCTTGGGTTCGGTTTACTCCTGGGGCGGATTGTAACGCGACGGAAAGTTTGTAATCCCTTCCTTTTTTAACGAATTGCTTCGTGCTCGTGTGTCTGATACCGCCGTCTCGATGCGGTCAACGGTATCAATGCGCTACTTGTGCCGCGGCCCGAACGGCCGCTGCTGCACATCGGCCCCCTGCGCGACGATCGCCGTGCTCTCCGGCACTTCCTCCCATGCACCCCGCAAGTCCACGAGCGGCTCGGACACGACCATGAACGCGTCGTCGCCGGCTTCGGCGATGCGCGGGTTGTGCGGATACAGCTCGTGCAGGTGCTTGAACGACGTGCTGTGGAACAGCGAGCGCGACTGCCGTTCGCTCGAATAGCGCACCGCGATGATCCGTTCGCCGTCGGTCGCGCAGATCGTCATGTTGAGCGGGTCGGCCACGCGATGCCGCGCGGCGCTCTCCTCGACCACGCCGACCATCCGCTCGAGCGCCGGCAGCGGCGTCTGCTCGAGGCCGTAGGTCAGCGCGAGGCGGAACATCAGTTCGGAGTCGGTCGAGCCTTCGAGCGTCGGGAACAGCGCCGGGTCGACTTTCATCGTCAGGTCGCGGCGCAGCTTGTGGAAATCGCGGATCAGCCCGTTGTGCGCGAACAGCCAGCGGCCGTGGCGGAACGGGTGGCAGTTGGTTTCCTGCACGGGCGTGTCGGTGGCCGCGCGGATGTGCGCGATGAACATCCGCGAGCGGATCGCGCGTGCGGCTTCGCGCAGGTTGCGGTCGTTCCACGCGGGATGCACGGAGCGGTAGCGGAACGGGAGTTCGTCGGGGCGCCCGTACCAGCCGATGCCGAAGCCGTCGCCGTTGGTGGTCGTCGCCCCCAGCTCCGAATGCAGGCTCTGGTCGATCAGCGAATGCTTTGCGCGGAACAGGACGGTCTCGAGATGAAGCGGATTACCCGTATAGGCGAGCCAGCGGCACATGGAGCGCTCCTTCACGGTGGATCGTTCGCAGCATGGTAGCCGACTTCGCGGTGCATCCGTGCCTAGGCGCACGCGGCCAGTCATTCGGGCAGGTAAGCTGGCCAATCTTCATACATCGGGTGCCTCTCCGGATGCGGGATGCGCAACCGCGCGGCCATGCAGCCCATGCGGCCAATGCGGCCGGGCGTCACCGCCTGACGGCGGCGCCGCGGCCGTCAGGTTCACTCGCCGAGCGCGTCCATCACACGCGCCGAATAGACGAGCGCCGCACCCGCGTTCAGCGCAATCGCGACGCCGAGCGCTTCCGCCACTTCCTCCTTGGTCGCGCCATGCTTGGCCGCTTCCGCGGTGTGCACGGCGATACAGCCGTCGCAGCGCGTCGTGACGGCGACCGCGAGCGCGATCAGTTCGCGCGTCTTCGCGTCGAGATGGCCCGTCTTGGCGCCGGCGCCCGACAGCGCCTTGTAGCCGGCCAGCGTATCGGGCGACAGCTTGGCGATCTCGCCGATGCGCGTCGAGAGTTCCTTCCGGTATTCGTTCCAGTTCAGCATGATGCGTCCTTTCGAGTAGAGGTGAGGAGGGCGGCGGATGCCGCGATCTCGGGCGATGCAGGGCTATTCTGATCGCTCGCGCTGAGGGTTTCGATACGCTAGAGTGTCAATTTTTAGCGCGATCGTCTCATGGATGCGTTGAGTCAACTCCTGTCGCTGGGCCGCAGCCATGTCGAGCTCGACGTGCGATGCCTGCTCGACGGGCCGTTCGCGATGCCGCACGATCCGCTGCCGTCCGGCGAGGCGGCGTTTCACCTGGTGCTGGCCGGAACCTGCCGGCTGCGTACCGCGGACGGGCGCACGCTGCAGCTCGCCGACGGCGATTTCGTGCTGCTTCCCGCAGGGGGCGCGCACGACCTGCTCGACGCAGGGGCCGGCCGGTCGCGGCCGGCTGCGGCGCTGCGCGAACAGGGCGCCGGCGGCGGCGCGGTGCTGCCGGTCAAGTCGAATCTCGATCCGGCCGAACCGGGCGGCGCGAGCGTGGATCTGCTGTGCGGGCGGTTCGTCTATGCGCGCGGCGCGGGCGAACTGCTGATGCGCACGCTGCCGCACGTGCTGCATGTCGGGTTGCGCGAGGCGTCGGGGTTCGCGCCGCTGCAACTGCTGACGAGCGTGCTGCGCACCGAGGCGTCGAACGGGCAGCCGGGCGCCGGCGCGATCGTGAACGCGCTCGGCCAGGCGCTGCTCGCGTACGCCCTG